>NZ_PCOB01000004.1:244727-302690 GCF_002975115.1 Bacillus sp. MYb78 | reverse complement strand
GAAAATGTACATATTTATTCAAGCGTTAATGTACATATTTAAGTTAGCATTTATAGCCATTTCAAAAAAACACCATTATTTCCAACTGTCTTAGAACCTTACCTATATTCATTTACTATATTATTTTTAGCCTTTTTTCTTGCTCTCTTTCTATCATCTAGCATGGCATTTTTTTATTTTTTAGCAAAAGATTATATAAAAAAATGGATAAACCGAATTGTGTTCATATTAGAAGCTGTCCCTGATATGATGATGATGATTTGTTTGCAAATATTCTTCATATGGGTACTTCAAAAATTCGGGGAATCTCCTGTCACTATTATTTCTTTTAATGAAAATCGAGCTTATTTACTCCCTATTTTATCATTAGCTGTCTTACCTACATTACAAATGTTTCGGATGATGGTGTTATACATAAAAGAAGAAGAAGGAAAACATTACGTAGAGGTTGCATATGGAAAAGGCCTTTCATCAAGTTATATACTCTGCATTCATTTATTCAAAAATATATCTATCCACTTCTTTCACCATTTAAAAACGATTTTTGTTTTCTTACTTTCTAATTTATTCATTTTAGAATTTGTTTTTAATATGGAAGGCATTATTCAATTTCTATTTAATAAGGCGTTTGTTTCACCTCCCGCTGCATTTATCATACTTGTTATGATTATTTTACCGTTTTATGCCATTTTCCAAATAGTCTCATTCATGATGAATAGATGGAAAAAGCAATTGAAAGGAGTATCATTATGAAATCTATTTGGAAATCAAAACGCTTTTTAATCGGCTTTACTTATCTATTCATACTTATTTCAGCTAGTTTTATTTATAGTTGGTTCTTTAAAGATAACATCCCAAAACCTCCTCAGTTACTTTACAATGACAATAACGAATTACTTGGAAAGGCCCCCTTTCCGCCATCGTTAATTCCACCTTTTGGATCTGATCGTTTTGGAGAGTCTGTTTTCTTACAAATTGTAGAAGGAGCAAAATTCACTATTTTATTAGCCGTAGCAATTAGCTTCTTTCGAATTTTATGCGGAACATGTATAGGAATCCTCTTAAGTTTATATGCTCCAAAACTCAAGAGATTTTTCCAGTCATGCTCAGAAGTTTTTTATTATATTCCAACTCTATTTATCGCATTCATACTCATCACGCCCGTTAATATTATAATCACATCAAATGCTGATGGGGTAGATCCAAATATTTCATTTACGTTTTATCAAGTACTCGTACTTATTTTCGTCGCTCTGCCTACACTTTCTTTATACATATCCTCAGAGGTTGATGAATTTATGAAACAAGATTACATCTTAAGTTCACAATTACTGGGGGCTAGTCGTTTTCATATTATTAAAAAACACTTACGAGTCTTATTACTTGACCGCTTATTTGTATTATTTATGGAACATATCGTCCAAACACTCATACTCGTTATCCATTTAGCGTTGCTTAACATTGTAATTGGCGGCATACAAATGCGTGAACTCTATGACGGAGTGCTCAAACCTGTTTCTCTATCTAATGATTGGGCAGGTCTTATTGGATTAAATCGTAATGAAATGAATCTTTCATGGTGGATTATTTTTTATACTCTCGCTTCATTCTTTATTACGATTCTATTTATTAAGCTTATGACCATCGGGATTCAAGATGCACTGAAAGCAAGAGATTCGCAAATTGTAGCAATTCAAAACGTTCCAGATCATAAAAAATTTGTTAAACATAAAGATTCCTTTTCGTTTGCAAATAAAGTAAACCTTTAATCATTTCTCATTAATCAAGTATTAATTGGCATCGATATTAGTAGAAAATAAAGAAGATGATCCCTATTAAATACAGGGATCATCTTCTTATGCTGTCTAACTTTTTTACATGTCCTTTGCTAGACTCATGCTTTTTATATTTAAAGTGAATTATTTGCAATCACAATTATGTTTTTTAAAATCAATTACCATACGCCCTTGAATTCTACCTTGTTCCATTTCTTCGAATACATTTTGTACTTTATCTAGCGAACAAGTTTGAACAACCGGCACTACTTTTCCTTCTGCCCCAAACATAAACGCCTCTTCCAAATCTTTACGAGTACCCACTAGAGAACCAACTACTTCAATTCCATCCAGTACAAGTCGCGGGATGTTTAAGTCCATTGTTTCTACTGGTAGCCCTACTGCAACTACTTTACCGCAAGCACGTACTGCATCAACTGCTGAGTTAAAGGCTACTTTAGAGACTGCTGTTACTACCGCAGCATAAGCGCCACCAAGCTCCTCTTGAACAATTTTATCAGCAGGACCTTGAGATATTGGATTGATAGTCATATCAGCACCAACTTCTTTCGCTAAGGCTAATTTGTCGTCATTAATGTCTACTGCGATTACCTTTGCACCAAATACATTTTTAGCATATTGGATAGCTAAGTTACCTAATCCACCGCAGCCATAGATTACAATAGGTTGACCAGGTTTAATATCTGATACTTTAATAGCTTTATATGTAGTTACACCAGCACATGTAATTGATGATGCTTGAGCAGGATCTAATCCTTCTGGTACTTTTACCGCATAATCAGCTGTAACGATACATTGTTCAGCCATACCACCATCTACTGAATAACCTGCGTTTTTAACTTCACGGCAAAATGTTTCTCTACCAGTTACGCAATATTCACAACGTCCACAAGATTGGAACATCCATGCAATACTTACACGGTCACCTATCTTTAGCGAATTAACATCATCAGCTATTTTCGTAACAATACCTACACCCTCATGACCAAGAATACGGCCATCAGTGTTACCAAAATCATGATTCGCAACGTGTAAATCAGTGTGGCAAACTCCACAATACTCTACATCTACTAACGCTTCGCCTGAGCGTAACGGACGTAATTCTTTTTCAATCACTTCGATGTTTGCTTTGCTGTTTTTATTAACCACTACTGCTTTCATATGTGATCTCCCCTTTAGTGTTTTAGCGTTTTAATGAGTTTATCTCACAACTACTTTCCTCACTACTTTGGCTAGTTATTGTACCAAATTTAAGTGTTCAATCATCATTACATCTTCATCATAACATGACACTTCATAAACAGATTGTGAAATTATGAACAATATTTGAATTATTACACAAATCGGTCTTTATTTTAAATTTTTAAAAATGAGAGTTTACCACTGACTATAAGTAAGTCATACATTTCTAAAAGAAAATAAAGTAACAAACTTCTCATCGATAAAAAAGCTCTTCACTCAATATTTTCTATATTTAAACACTTAGTTTCACAGTAATAGCCTTTACCGCCAACATAAACTTTTTCTATTTTATTTTTGCTATTGGTTGCTAATTTAACTAATATTTCAGAAGGCAAGTGTAATGAATAACCTTGTTCAAATACATAGACTTCTTTTTGCAAGTAGTGCTGTTCATAAAGGTAGCAAGCTAATGCACCGTTTGAAGTTCCAGTCGCTGCTTCTTCATTAATGTCGTATAGTGGAGCAAAATTTCTGCATATAATTCGATTGTCATTAAAAGTATATAGATGTATCCCGACAACATTATAATACTTGCTGATTTCTTTAATTTTTTCAAAATTAGGTTGTAGCGCATGTAATTGTGTTTCGCTTTTTATAGGAATTAAAATATCTTTTAAGCCCGTGGAGACAATTTGAATTGGGTAATTATTGTCTATATCTTTAATGTCAAAACAGTCGATGAACTCGTTTGGAGATACAACATCATAGAATATCGGTTTGTTTTGTTCCATGAATATGATGTCATCTTTTATAGTAATAGTAAGAACACCGCTGTTCGTTTCAATCGTATAGCGATTCTTGAAATTTTTATTTAAATGCATCAGTATCGTGAAAGATCCGATTGTGGCATGACCACATAAATCAACTTCTTCTTTTGGTGTAAAATACTCAAATTTATAATCAGCAATTTCAGATTCTGATATAAATGCGGTTTCCGCATAGCCCAGTTGTTTGGCTATTTCCATTTTTTGAGTAGTGGTCAATGTATTCTCAATAAATACCACTCCCGCTTTATTTCCGCCTTTATGATCCTTGCTAAATGCACTTGCAACATAAACAGATATTTTCATAAGACACCTTCCTCGCCTATAGTAAATTCCAATATAATAATCACTATATATAAATATAATTGGATAAATTATCAATAAAACAAGAGACAAACTATTTTTTTTAGCATTTGAACTCTCCAAAAATAGTTTGTCTACAGTCTGAAAGCACTTCATTTGAAGAGCTTTTTTTATATTCGCTTCATCGAAATCGTTTCACGTATACTTTGTAAATTTTTTAGCGTTTCCTCTTGTCGCTGCAACGACAACCCTACATACAAAGTATCTAATAAGCTTAACTGTGCTAATCGTGATGAACTTGCTTCTGTGCGGAACTCAGTCTCACGTGTTGATGTATATAACGTAATATCAGCAAGTTGACTTAATGCTGATTTCTTATAGCTCGTAATCGCAATAATTTTGGCCCCTCTTGCTTTCGCTACTTCTAACGCTTCAAGTAATCCTTTATTGCTACCAGAATGAGAAATGCCAATAACAACTGAATTTTCCGAGAGTAAACCTGCTCCCATAATTTGAAAATGCGAATCAGTATGAGCGATACAAGAAATACCCGTTCTCATAAACTTATGATACGCATCCATCGCAATAATACCAGAGCCACCATTTCCATAAAACTCAATTCGACTTGCTTCTTGCAAAGCTCGTACAGCCTGCTCAAGTGCTGTTTCATTTAGCAAATGTAAAGTATCTTGCAGTCCTGTAATATGCGAATGAAAAACTTTTTTAGCAACAGTTACCATACTATCTTCTGCTGATACCTCTTCATGAATATTTTGCATCGGTGTATGTACAATTTCACGAGCTAATGTAATCTTTAAATCTTGAAAACCTTGCAAACCAAGGTGTTTACATAAGCGGAATATCGTCGCTTCGGAACTACTCGTAACTTCAGCTAATTCTGTAATAGATTTATGTACAACATCTTGTGGATGTTTCAAAATATGTTCGGCAATACTTCGCAATTTCGGTGATAAACCATTTAACGAAGCCTGAATCTTTCCAATCCCACTCCTTGTACCAGGCATAGCATATCCTCCTCTTCTATCGTAGCTTTATCCTGTAAAAACCGATTAGTTTAACTTTATTGTACCTAATTATTGAAAGAAGAAAAACCTATATTAGGGATTACTATAAATTTTAATTGCTCCTATGTATTCTGTCATACGATATAACAGAATTATTCATGCTTATGAATAATCCTCCCCATGTTTCACTGCGTATAATGCGGCTTGCGTACGATCATCCACTTCCAATTTAGCTAAAACGTTTGAAACGTGTGTTTTCACAGTTTGTTCTGTAATATGAAGTTCTGCTGCAATCTCCTTGTTGCTTCTTCCTTTCGCAATTTCGCGAAGTACCTCTTGCTCTCTTTTCGTTAACATTGAAAAAGGATTTTCTATTTCCTTCTTTACTGCGGTACGCCCCATTAATGCAGGTGTTACTTTCGGGTGAAAATTCGCATTTCCTTGATGTACTGCAATAATAGAAGCGACAAGTTGCTCAGGTTGTACTTCTTTTAATTGATAACCATCTGCTCCAGCTTCAAGTGCTGGTATAACATAATCTTGCTCTGAAAAACTACTTAATATAAGTACCTTTATCGTCTCATCGTATTGCTTTAGACGTTTTGTTGCCTCAATTCCATCCATTTTCGGCATCGATACATCCATTAGTACGACATCCGGTCTTTCTTTTTGCACGAAATGTAATGCCTCTTCGCCATTTTCCGCTTCCCCAATAATTTCAAATTCTTCTCTCGTTTTCAAAAAGAATACAAGTCCTCTTCGAACGATATGATGATCCTCAACTAGTAGCAATTTAATCTTCAATCTTATTCTCCCCTTCAAATCGGCAATTGAATTTCTATTTTTGTACCCCTTCTCAGCTCTGTTATAATTTGAAACGACCCCTTCATTAACTGAATACGTTCCTTCATACTTTTCAGGCCAAGTGCTGACTCCCTTACTTGCTCTTGTATAAATCCTATTCCATTATCTTCTATGTAAAAATGTAACTGGTTATTTTCTATTTTCAAAAGAACATGTACCTTTTCACACGAAGCATGCTTTTTACAATTATGTAGCGCCTCTTGGCTAATACGCCATAAAACTTCTTCTATTTCATCCCCAATTGAAACCATCCCATCAATTCGAACTTCCACTTGAACTCCTAATAACTTCCCGTAATTTTGAATTGCTTCTGCTAACCCTTTCTCTAATCCTTCAGGTCTTAATTGCCAAATTAATAGAGTCATCTCTTGTAATGCTTCTTGTGATAATTCTCCAATATAACTTAACATCTCTTGCAATTCTCTATCTTGCGTCATATTCAAAGTACCTTTCGCTGTTAGCATAATAGAAAATAACAATTGTTTTACTGAATCATGTAAATCACGTGCAAGTCGATTTCTTTCCGCTACCACTACATATTTACGTTCTTTCTCAACTAACTGAATACGTTGTATTGTTGTTCCAATTTGAAATGCAATTGATTCTAATAATGCTAACTCTTCCTCTGAAAAATGAGTCTTATGAGGCGCAGCCACATTTAGTAGACCAAATTTTTCTGATCCAGACCTAAGCGGAATTGTCGCATGATGTGTAACATCTTCTGTCTCTCCCCAATTACATTCAATTGCATCTTCTATTCGCTTACATTCAATAATATTAGTCGCTTTTTCTAATCTCCCATTCACAAAACGTTCTACACACCAACAGTTTCCTTCACACATCGGCTTCTTCTCTTGCCACGTAAGAGCCTCTGGTAAATTTTCGTCTACAAGCATGCTATGCTTTCCACTTTCATCAATAAAGAATATCCACCCTGTTTGTAAATTCATTACTTGTAACAATGTATGCAACACTTTTTCTAACATATCCTGTAAGTTTGTTGCTTCATTTAATAATTCAGCAATTTCTTTTAATGCTTCTAAACGATGCATCTCTTTTTCTTCAAAGTTCATTCTCATCACCAACTACAATTATAACATTAAGAAATTTCTAAATTCTATAAATAAAAAAAGAACCGAATCCCTTCAGCCCTTTCTTTATATCAATCATTTTATTATTGTTATTCTATCCAATGTTGGAATCAGAATTTTTGTTAACAAACGATTCTACTTTAGCTTTCCGATAAAGATTGTCCACCATGGATATGCTGTAAACCTTCAGTAGTAACAACCATATTCGCTGCTGGCATTTGCACTTGATTCTTATGAAACATAGACATTAATTCAAATCTTACTTGTCTAGAAGTTTCAAAATAATCTTCTGGCTTTATTAAACCTGTAATACAAAATTCATAGCCAACATATTTCAAGTTAGGATTTAAGTCTGTAACACCGACGTATTTAAATGGTTCAACAGCGTCATCCTCTACTCTATAAAGAGTTTGATTCAATTTTTCATTGCATATAACACATACTTCTTCTAACAATTCCTTCACTCTTGTTGGATCTTCCTGATAACTTACCGTGATGCGTTCAATTACACGCATCCATCCTTTATTAAAATTTTGTATCGTTCTAATCTCTCCGTGCGGGATGGTAAGTAGTTTTCCTGACCATTCACGTATTTGCATAAAACGAATACTAATCTCTTCAATAGTTCCTGAATTTGTTCCGTTAAAAGTTACAAAATCACCAACTCGGAACTCTTTGTCCGCTAATCTTGCAAAGCCTAATATAACATCTTTTAGCATCTGTTGTGCTGCAAAACCGATGACAACTCCAGCTATCCCTGCACCTGCAATAATACTTTTTATATCTACAAATTGGCTAATTAAATATATGATAAGACTGATGATAATGATATATCTAAAAATAGATCGAATTACACTTTGAATCGTCTGCTCTACCTCTTCATCAAAAAAGCTTGATTTCCTAAAAAACCAATCAATAATACGATTTATTACAAATGAAATAATGATTAAAACTAAAGCAAATAGTAAAAATCTTAAAAGTAAAAACTCCCTTACATAATTAAAAAATTCTTCAGTATACGTTAATAAGCTCATTCATCCACTTCCTTAACTAATAAAAATTCTATACAAAGCTGCTATATTTTTAAAATTCATTAGACATTCTTCTATAAATATACCCTTTTTCATAACCTAAAGGGAGCTGACAATTGAATTTTTTTATGACTTTACTTTAAGACTACACTACCCATCCAAATAAAAGGAAAACATTTACATAATATCGAATAGTTCATTTGAAAATATTATTACTCACGGAGGTTGCAAGCAATGGGATATATTGAAGAACTAAGAGACGTTGTTGGATCAAGACCGCTTAATTTAGCAGGCGTTGCGGTAGCTGTTTTCAATGAACAAGGACAAATACTACTACAACAAAGGCGAAATGGCATGTGGGGCGTTCCAGGAGGTTTTGTAGAACTTGGTGAATCTATAGAAGCAGCTGGAAAACGAGAAGTACTTGAAGAAACCGGAATCGAAATTGGTACACTTCAGCTAGCAACTGTATTTTCAGGTAAAGAATGTTTTGTGAAATTACCGAACGGAGATGAATTTTACCCTATAACAATTGCTTACCTTTGCAAAGATATTACAGGTGGCTTGCTAAAAGCTGATGGAGTCGAATCATTACATGTACAATTTTTTAATTTAAATGAGCTACCACAAAATATTAGCCCATTCATAAAAAAATTAATTGAACAAAATGTCGTCTCAGTTTAAACGCAAAAAAGAGACCTTTTTAAAGGCCTCTTTTTCATTTCACTTCTGCATGTAAACAAGATTTAAAATGTCCAAGTGCAAATTCATGCCCTTGCGCATTAAAAGATGCAACTGCCTTTTCATAAACAACAATTTTAAATCCTTTATTATAAGCGTCTACTGCTGTGTGAAGAACACAAATATCAGTACAAACACCTACAAGATGAACTTCTTCTATTCCTCTTTCTCTTAACTTCATTTCTAAGTCGGTTCCTGCAAATGCACTATATCGTGTTTTATCCATGTAATATACATTTTCAGCATTTTTATATGTTTCGTATACATCTTGTAATTCCCCAAACAAATCTCTTCCACTTGTACCAGCTATATTATGGGGTGGGAATAATTTTGATTCTGGATGATATACATCATTTTTTTCATGTTTATCAATCGCAAAGACAACGTAATCTCCATTTTCAATATATTGCGTCGTTATATGTACAATTTCCTTCTCAATTTCTTGACCTGGTTTTCCGCAAGTTAAAGCACCTTTTTCCGCTACAAAATCATATGTATAATCAATATTAATAAGAGCTCGTTTCATAACTACTATCTCTCCTTCTTCTGTTTCACAGTAAACAATAGAAAATTTGTTATTACGACATCGTATGTACTATTCGACATTTCAAATGAAATACCTACATTTTTCTTGTAAAACTCACCTTAATTCGAGTTTATCATAAAGTGAAACTTTAATCATTGGAGAGTTTGTTCATCTCCAATGATTATTAGTTAAACCAATCGGACAGTTGATCTCCCACCTAATCTCCTCACATATACCGATTTTTAAGGCGAGGTCTTACTGCCCATTAATGCGGGATATAATAGATACACAATGGTAAAACAACTAGCTCCTATTACTAAGTCATGAATTTGGTAATTAAACGTAATTTGAATCACCTCTTGTATCGTAAACCAAATTACTGCCATCATTATACTAATCAAGACGATACGAATACACCGATTCACATCTTCAACCTCTTTCTCTGTCATAGTAGTAGCAAGTGATTTCTTCCTATTTAATCGTATTAGAAAACGAAACAAGTTATTCACTCTTGCACACTCTAGTCCAAATAAAAAAGCACACTACTTTTTTGAGTAATGTACTTTTTATTCTTATTAAGACGCAGGTTTTGTCTCAAATGTTGCTTGATTAAAACTAATAACCTTTCCTTTCGGGTCATTGTTTTCATACTGAACTGCAGTAATCGTATGACTACCTGTTTCAAGCGTCTTTTCTTTTAATTGTACTGTTGTCTGCGTTGTACTAGTTACTTGATGTCTATCTGTATACATTTGATCTACAAATATGAAGGTTTCTTTATCACTTTGAAAATTAGAAAGTTCTAATTCAACTTGCTGAATTAAAGTATCCTTTTTAATGAATACAGTCGGTATATTGCCATTTTCAGAAGTACCATCTGGAGTAATAACTTTTACTTTCCCTTCTCCAATTGACATTGCACCTTCAGGAAATACAACCATATTCTCATCACTTGCGTTTACAACTTGTTCTTCCTGTTTTGATTGCGCGTCCTCTTTTTCCTGTGGAGCACCGCAACCTACTAATAACAATACAGACAATCCAGTGATTATGAATTTTTTCAAAATTCATCCCCCCTGTCATTTGATTATAATTTATTATACAAAAATAACTTTTAAATTTTAAGACAACTTTTAAAACTTTTATGAACATATAGAAGCTTGCTCACGATTAATGTATCATACTTTCCTTAATAGAACATTAATTTTTTTTATGAAATAAATAGTAATTCCTTCTTATTTATCATTTTAGCCCAACAAATCGATATAATACCCGCTCAAAAATAAAAAGACATTGATATGTCCAATGTCTTTTCTATGTAGCACTTTAAAAAACAAATGTTGTGATTTCTTCTACTTCTTTTCTTGGAAGTTTTTTTGGCTTATCTTTCGGAAATCCTAGTGAAATAACCATATTTATTTGTTTTTCAGGCTCAATTTGTAAATATTGGCGCAGTTCATCTTGAGCTAGCAATACTGGCCCTGTCATTGGACAAGTACCAAGTCCCTTTGCATGTGCAGCTAACATTAAGTTTTGTGCCGCTAAACAGCTACTCTTAATCCCTTCTTCTTCCCAAACTGAATCTGGAACAAAAGCAATTGGATCAAATATCTTTTCACGGAACTTTGATTCATATGGTGTTGCCAAACATACGATTAATACTGGTGCCTCCGAGAAAGCTGTTGCATATGGTCCGAAAGAACGTGTAAGTAATTTCCCTGCTTTCTCTTCTCCATTTTCTGCTGCTTTTGCCGCAAGTTTATGTAATGCATCCCATGTCATTTGTTCAATTTCTTTAATCTTCTCTCGATTCATGATAACTAAGAATTCCCACGTTTGTGAATTCGTATCACTCGGTGCGTAACGCGCACAATCAATTATTTCTTTTATATCATTAGTAGATACTTCTTGATCTTTAAACTTTCTAACACTTCGTCTTCCGTGAATTACTTCTTTAAAATCTTCATAATTCATATATTAAATCCCCTTTTTACAGCGTTTTCAAAACTTGTCCTATGCTTGAATTATATCATGAAAAAAAGCCGGAAGAATACCAGCTTTTTTCTTCATGATTAATTTGTCACTTTAAACAAACGAATACTCTCTTCATATGCAGCTTGTAATTTTTTCGTAATTGGTCCTCTTTCACCAGCTCCAAACTGTTCATCACCAATTTGAACGACTGGGAATATTTCAAGTGGCGTCGCTGTAAAGAAGCACTCATCAGCTTCATATACTTCTTGTAACGAAAACTCTCGTTCTTCTACTTCGATATGTAACTCTTTCGCTAATGTAATCACGTAGTGACGTGTAATACCATGTAAAATGAAATGATCCGCTGGATGTGTAATTAACTTATTATTTTTCACAATAAAGAAATTGGAATGACACCCTTCAGTCACAATGCCATCCCGTACTAATATTGCTTCTTGATATCCTTGTTCATTTATTTTGTTTTTGATCATAATATTAGGAAGCAAATTTAAAGATTTTATATGGCAAAACTTCCACCTGATGTCCTCTTCTACTGTTACCTTAATCCCTGCCTCCATTGAAGCAACTGGTCTTGGGAACGAAACAAGATTTGCAAAATATGTCGGTTGTAAATCTGATTCATATACATGATTGCGCGGTTGTGCACCTCTTGATATTTGTAAATATACATTCCCATCTTCTTGAAATTGATTTTTTTCAATCATTTGATATAACTCTTCTACTAATTCTTCCTTCGTAAATGGTGGAATTAGTTTTATTTCTGCCATAGAGTTAAAGAATCGTTCTAAATGTAAATCTAATAAATGAGGCTTGCCATCGTATAGTCTAAATACTTCATAAATACCATCACCAAATTGGAAACCGCGCTCTTCTAATGCGACCATCGGCTGTTCTTCCTTCGTATTAATCATTCTCCCATTAAACAAGATCCAATCTTTATGAGTAGCTTTCATTCTTCCCCACTCCTTTATCACATGATTGATTTTATTGTACAACTTATGTCACCCCGAAAGAAGGAATTTTCTGTATTTTCACAAACAAAAAATACATCACTTCGTAAAAGTGATGTATTTTATCATTTATTTAAGGAAATATTTTTCAATATCATCTAACATAAGGTTCGCAGCTTTAATACCGCCTGCTGTATTCCAGATTACCTCATCTACTTGGAATACTTTATTATTTTTAGAAGCCTGTAGTTGCTTAAAGAGTGGATCTTCTGTCCATTCCTTTGCTAACGAATTTCCTTCATTATTCTTATCTGCATCTTTATCAGACGTGAAATAGAATAAGTAGTCTCCGTCCATATTTGGAATTTGCTCTTTTGTAATTCCTTTTATCGCAAAATCATCTTTATCTTGTAATGGTGGTCGTTTAAACCCAATATCATTTAACACAACTCCCGAGAATGAGTTTTTTTGATAAATACGAACATCACCTGGCACGAAACGAATAATAGAAACTTTAGAATTCAATTTATCGCCTAACTTCTCTTTCATTCCTTCAATACGTTTTTTATAATCATCAAGAGCTTTTTGCCCTTCTTTTTCTCTATTTACAGCTTTTGTATAAAGCGTAAAGTTTTCTTTCCAATCACCGCGTAATGTTTCTGCATAAACAGTTGGTGCGATTTCTTTTAGCTGATCATATATTTTTTCGTGACGCATTTTATTTCCGATAATTAAATCTGGCTTAAGCTTCATTACAGCCTCTAAATTAATATCACGTTCAGTTCCTACAACTTCCGTATTTTTTAACTCTTTCGCTACATGAGGATACCATTCATCACCAGCACGTGGTTTTGTAGTCCCCACTGGAGTTACGCCCACAGCTAGAAGAGCCTCTGCACCTTCATTCGTTAAAACAACAACTTTTTTAGGTGTACCATTTACTGTCGTTTCGCCCATTGCATGCTTTACCGTATATGAATCTTTTGCTTTCGCTGATATATCATTTTCCTTTTTCACTTCTTTACTACATCCTGCAATTACAACCATGAGTATCATAATGCAGAACATAATTAGTTTTTTAGTATGTATCATATGTCCTCCCTAGATGAAATCGATTATCATTAACAATTAAAGATTAATGTATCCTACATACATTGTCAATGTATATCAGAAAACTTTTTTAATATATACTATTTAGATTCTATCCGCTTTTCTAATGTTTCTTTTTAAAACTTAGTGCATAAGTATGAAAATAAATGTTGTTATTAAAATGCGTATCTTTGTTATACATAACAAAGATACGCATCCATATTGCATTATCATTTTAATTGCTAATATTGAGTATACTTAATATACGATGGATCATTATATACCCACTGATTTCCACCAAGGTTTAACCAACCATTTTCATTTATATATACTAAATAAGATTCTGGAGAATTTAATTGGCGGATAACTGCAGATGTAGTTGATGGACCACTTCTTAAATTTACATTCATCCCTTGTATATATGCAACCCCAATCGGACTTCCATCACTATTACTTGTCTTTACAAAATTAATGTAAGAAGGATCATTATACACCCATTGTCCATTCCCCAAATCTAACCATCCGTTACTTTCCTGATATACAACGTAAGATTCTGGAGAATTTAATTGACGAATAACTGAGGAAGAAGTTGATGGACCATTTCTTAAATTTACATTTTTCCCAAGGATATAAGCGATTCCCTTCGTTTGAGGTGTCGGTTGTGGGTTAGGAGGTTGTGGATTTGGAGCTACTCCAAAAATAGCCGCTATTCCATTCGCATACGCTTGACTTAGATCTTCAATAAATTGTGGATTTTTTAATAAATTTGCATCAAACGTTGTATCAATAAAGGCAGTCTCAGTTAAAATTGCATCCATTGCGGTTTCTCTTAATACCGCATAATTTTCTTTTTTTGCTCCTCGATCACGAAGACCGTATTTTGTTAATACAGGATTTACTGCTGTATGCATCTTTTGTTGCTTTGCATATGCAGTGCTGCTGTTGGATAACGCATTATAAATATAGCTTTCAAAACCTGTACCCCCGCCGCTATTAATATGAAATGAAATAAAATAATCCGCACCAAAAGCATTGGCAATATTAGCACGTTCCGATAAAGAAATAAACACATCACTATCACGTGTCATTTTAATTGTAATTGGGTAATTTACCGTTAAAATGTCTCGAACGCGTCTAGCAATTTGAAGTGTTAAGTTTTTTTCTACTAAACCATTACCAACAGCACCAGAATCATATCCACCGTGCCCTGCGTCTATAACAAGTTTCATTTTATTGCCCCGCCCCTTTCTTGTAATATGTTTGCATTGCTACTCGTCCTATTTTATGTGAAATGTACAAGTTCTGTTACAATTACAAATAAAAAAAACGCCTTATGTAAGGCGTTTTCTATCATCTTGCTTTAACCAATTTAAAATAAATATATACGATTGATAGTGAACATAACGTATGCAAAATAAAATAAATAAAAGTGTTATTCCAGCACCACTATAAAGTAAACCGAACTTAAAAAAAACATTCACAAGTGGTGGAAAGTTCATTAGATTTTGTAATGTACTAAGCATACAAAACATAATGAAAAAGACAGGGACGTATTGTAATTCATACGGCTTTTTTTTCTTACTCATTCTTTTCCGAATGAGTATATGACATAATTCTGCTACTATAAAGCACCCTCCAATTAATACAAGACCAGAAGTCATCGTCATACATCCACCTGCCTTATATTTATTTTATCTCATAAATAATCATCGTTATATTTTCTTTACATACTCTTCATCTTCTGAAGTAAAACCAAAACTCTCTATGAAAGACTTCGCCTTTTCTGTTAATTCCTCTTGTAGCACTTTTATTTCTTTCACATTTCTTTGTTTCATCATTTCTTCAAATGTAAAATACGTATTTGCACCATAACCGTAACCTTGGTAATCAAAATGAATAATTAGCTGTGATAAAACAGCTCGTTCCTCTTGAACACTATAATCTATTACACCAATATATGTATCATCAACTTTCACACAGTACTGTACCTTTTTCTCACCTAAACTATGCGATTTAAACATTTCTTTAACAACGCTTTCATTTTCTACGGTAACTTTCTCAAACGTAATCATATGTTGTCCATCCTTTTACTATTATTGTATCAATAATACTTCCTATTTATGAAAAAAACCTTAAGACCGTATGCGATCTTAAGGTTTTTCTAATTAAACTAAGCTATACGCACGTTTTGTTTCTTCATGGAACTTATTCGTATCGTATTTATGCTCAACATAAATTTGGTGCCATACCATAAACGCAAGGACAGTCCAAATTTTACGGCTATAATCGCCTTTATCTGCACAATGTGCTTCCAGTAAGTTTAATACATACTGCTTGTCGATTAAATGCTCTGTTTTACTCTCGTTTATAATATTGATAGCCCAATCATGCATTTCGTCTTTTAACCAGTGACGAATTGGTACTGGGAATCCAAGTTTTTTACGATCTAATACGTGATCTGGAACGATTCCGCGTGCTGCTTCACGTAAAATAGCTTTCGTAGTTCCGTTAGCAATCTTAAATTCAGTTGGAATTTTAGATGCAACATCGAATACTTCTTTATCTAAGAACGGTACACGAAGTTCTAATGAGTTTGCCATTGTCATTTTATCAGCTTTTAATAAAATGTCACCACGTAACCATGTGAACATGTCAATGTACTGCATTTTGCTTACATCATCATAATCTTTAATCTCGTTATACAATGGTTTCGTGATATCCATATAGTTAACACTTTCATTGTAATACTTCATTAATTCAACTTTTTCTTCTTCACGGAAGATTTTCGCGTTTCCATAGTAACGCTCTTCAATTGGCGTACATCCACGCTCTAGGAAGCTCTTACCTTTAAATCCTTCTTTAAGAGCACCACTTAATGCTTTTAGAACGCTCTTACCTGGGCTAGGAATGTAAGAGAACATTTTTAGTGAGTTTGGCTCACGATAAATGTTATAACCACCAAATAACTCGTCTGCACCTTCACCTGAAAGAACAACTGTTACATGCTTACGTGCTTCTTTTGCAACGAAGTACAATGGTACAGCTGCTGGATCTGCTAAAGGATCATCCATATGCCAAATGATTTTTGGGAACTCATCCATAAACTCTTTCGCTGAAATGAATACGTTATGGTTTTTAACGCCTAATTTCTCAGCAGTTTCTTTGGCAACATCAACTTCACTGAAACCACGTTGTTCAAAACCAATAGAGAATGTTAAAAGATTTGGATTCATTTCTCTTGCGATAGAAGCGATAATAGATGAATCGATACCACCAGATAAGAATGAACCTACTGGTACATCACTGCGCATATGCACTTTTACTGAATCGTATAACACATCACGAATTGCTTGGATATGCTCCTCTTTCGTTGCGCTTGAAGCATTGAAATAAGGTTTCCAGTAGCGATGGATCTCCATCTCTTTACCGATTTCTTTTACGAAATAATGACCAGGCTCAATTTTATTAACATCAATTGTTAATGTTTCTGGCTCTGGACCATATTGGTACGTAAAGTAATGTTGTAGTGACGTTGGATTAACTCCTTTATCTTCCATCACATGCATAATACTTTTCTTCTCAGATGCGAAGAATGTAGTATCACCTTGTTGTGCGACGTATAAAGGTTTAATACCGAAGTGGTCACGTGCACCGAAAAGTTTCTTCTCTTCACGATCCCAAATCATAAATGCAAACATACCACGAAGATAGTCTACACATTTTTCTTTCATATGTGCATACAATGCAATGATAACTTCTGTATCAGATTGTGTTGCAAACGTTGCACCTTTTTCAAGTAACATTTCACGTAATTCTACATAGTTGTAAATTTCACCATTAAAAATAATTACATATCGATCATTTTCATAAGTTAGCGGCTGATGTCCTGCCTCTAAGTCAATGATACTTAAACGGCGGAAGCCAAATTGTACATGTTCATCACGAAAATATCCTTCGTCATCTGGACCACGGTGGAAAATCATCGTGTTCATATTTTCAAATTGATGTTTTTCTGTTTCTGAAAACTCTCTAGGGTTTTCACATAAACATCCTACAAAACCACACATACTTCTTACCCTCTTTCGGTTTTCATTCTGTTTCTATACTACTATATCAACCCTATTTATACTAGCATAATCAACTGAATATGGCGACCAAAAACTATAAAAAAATCACTCCATTTCACATTTTTAACAATTTTTTATGAAAACATGAAAACTAGGCACTCACCTTTCTCCGCTTTTGTCATATGATATTGCAAATTGATTTCTAGGAGGGAATACCATGAGTGAAGAAAAAAAAGATTCTTCTCGCCCACCGGTTCGTAATTACTTAAAGCAAATTGATGATTTCTTCGAGCAAACACCTCTTCGCAATGTAATCGCTGATTTAAATCATTTTTTCCAAAAAGGAAACCGTTTATTAACATTCCCTGTAGATTTATATGAAGTTGGTGAAGAACTCGTTGTTACAGCTGAACTACCAGGTATACAAAAAGAGCAAATTCAAATTGAAATACAAAGTGAATACTTAAAAGTCTCTGTAAAAGAAGAGATACTCGAAGAAGAAGAAGAAACATCCCATAACTATTATCGCCGGGAACGTTCCATTTCAGAAGCATCAAGATTGATTAAGTTGCCGTATTCAATTAATAAAAAAGCAGCAAAAGCTTCTTATCAAAACGGCGTATTAGAAATTCGGGCGCCGAAACTTCCCCAACAACATGACATTTTATCCATAGACTAATGCAAAAAAAATAAGGGTGCATAGCACCCTTATTTTTAATCCACTAATCGCTTCATATCACGTATAATGTCTTCATATGGCGTATTACTAATTCCACTATACTTTTTCATTACTTTTCCGTTTTGATCAATTAAATAAAATGATGTACCATGCATGACCTGACCATTCTCCGGCTTATCTACAAGTGATTGGAAATTATCTTTTGAAAACTTCGTAATATCTTCTAACGAATATCCCGTTAATAAATTCCAGTTACTAGTATCCTCTGTAAACTTTTGAATAAAAGCTTTCAGATTTTCCGGCTTATCAAGGTCTGGATCTACACTAAATGAAACAAACTGAACGTCTATCTTCTCTTCTTTTGCCATCTTTTGCAGCTTGGCCATATTTGCAGTCATTGGTGGACAAACTGTTTGACAATTTGTGAACATAAAATCTGCAACCCAAACTTTCCCTTTTAAATCTTTTGTACCAAATTGCTTTCCATCTTGATTTGTAAATTGGAAAGTTTCTAAATCCCAATTTAATGGTTTACGAAGCTTTGAACCTGATTCACTACATCCAGCAAGTACAAAGAGACAAAATACAACCATAAGACCAATTATTTTTTGATAACGCTTCATTTATAAACCTCTTTTCTCTATCCTAAATTTAAATAGGTTATGTTTATAATAACAAAAGTTAACACTACGAGAAAATTGTTTACTACATTTGTTCACGAAATCGTACGAATTTACGTATGTTACTTCTTTATTTCAAGCGAATTACTAGACAAAATATATTTTTTTACTATTATTTCTATAAATAGAATTGATAAAACTAATTTTATTGTTACTTTTGTAAATACCTCTCCCTATTTTTTAACAATTCCTTAAACATTAATCCATGTTTTACACTGTATTCCTTAACAACATTTCGGTACAATACAAATACAACGATTGTAAATGAGGTGATGTTCATGGCAAAGCGCTATGAAAATATGGATAATGTTAGTACAAAAAAATCAATTCGCTCTTTTTTACGCTGGCGTAAAGAACGAAAGCAAAACAAAAAAGATTTTTCTTTCTTAGTAGAACAATCACCCGTTAAACAAAGTGCATTTTTGCAAAGTAATGTAAAAAAAACGACTGTCACATGGATTGGGCATTCTACTTTTCTTATCCAAACGAATGGACTTAATATATTAACAGATCCAGTATGGGCCAATAAATTAAAGCTAGTTACAAGACTTACAGAACCTGGACTCTCTATAGAAGCACTGCCTAAAATTGATATTGTCCTTATTTCACATGGTCATTATGATCATTTAGATTTTTCAACTCTTCGTCAGTTGAATGATGATGTTCTATATCTTGTACCTATCGGATTAAAAAAATTATTTACTCGTAAGAAATTTAAACATGTAGAAGAGTATAAATGGTGGGAAAGTACGATAATTAACGAAGTTTCTTTTCACTTCGTACCTGCTCAGCACTGGACGAGAAGATTCTTATTTGATATGAATACGTCTCACTGGGGCGGATGGATTATTGATAATGAAACGACTATGGAAACCATATATTTTTGTGGCGACAGTGGCTATTTCCAAGGTTTCAAAGAAATCGGTGAACGCTTTTTAATTGATATTGCTCTTATGCCCATTGGCGCTTATGAACCAGAATGGTTTATGAAAGTATCTCATGTTTCACCCGAAGAAGCTGTGCAAGCTTATTTAGATTTAAACGCTACGCATTTTATACCGATGCATTACGGAGCTTTTGCACTCGCCGATGAAACACCTCGTGAAGCAATAACTAGACTTCGAAATAATTGGAATTTGCGCATGTTACCATGGGAACAACTGCATGTACTCTTTTTAGGCCAAACTTTTATTTATAGTAACGCAACAAATGATAAGCAAGTAAATGAAAAAATTGAAACTTTACATGTGTAACGTAACGACTGATTTTCTATATCCAACATATAATATAGAAAATCCTATAATGAAATTTTAATCAATGGGAGTTTCTTTATCCCCACTGATTATTAACCTTCACCAATCGGGCTTTTACGGACAGCCCGCCACCTAACTTCTTTGCTCCAGCTAAATTTTGAGGTGGGAGTTTTACTGTCCGCAAATAGCAGGATAAAGGGTGTTAGCTATGAATGAATATTTACAGACTCGCTATATCATTAGCGGTAGTGCCTGTATAGCTCTTCTTATTTCTTACTTTCTATTTACATAAAAAAGCTACTTGAAATATATTTTCAAGTAGCTTTTTTATTACTCTGCTAAATACATAAATCCGATTGCACCTGGACCTGTATGAGTACTAATTATAGGCGTTGTATAGAAAATTTCTGATTGAGCAAACCCACTCACTTTTTCAACCGCCGCTTTCATACTTTCAGCTAAAGGAATTGCTTTCGCATGCGGAATTGCAACAGCCTTTACAACTTTTCCAGCTGTATCTTGCTCAAATAACTTAGCTAATGTTTTTACAATTTGGCCTTGGCTACGAACTTTCGTTACAGGATTATAAACACCGTCTTCAAGACTAGCAATTGGCTTTATATTAAGTAGCGAACCGATAAACGCTTTTCCTTTACCGATACGTCCACCCTTCACTAAGTTTTCTAATGTATCTACTACTACATATAAACGAGTATTCTTTCTTACTTCATCTACACGTTTTAAAATTTCTTCTAGTGAGCGTCCTTCATTTGCCATTTTTGCAGCTTCAATTACTTGATATGCTAAAGCATGTGTAATAAATTGAGAATCAACAACTGTTACTTTTGTATCGGTCATTGATGCAGCACTATTTGCAGTTGCTACAGTACCACTCATTCCACTTGTCATATGAATGGAAAGTACTTCGCTTCCATCTTCACCTAACTTGTCATACATTTCTACAAATGTACCCATTGCTGGTTGTGATGTTTTTGGTAGTTCCTCTGATTTAAGCATTTCTTCAATAAATTCATCTGGTTGTAGATCAACGCGATCTAAATATGTTTGTCCATTTACAGAGATTGATAATGGTAGAACATGAATGTCATACTTCTCGATTACCTCTTGTGATAAATCTGCTGTTGAATCTGTTACAATTTTAATTTTTTGCATATTATATTCTTCCCTTTCCAATACGCTCTCCTTGTTATTATACTAGTATTCCCATTGCTTTCAACAATTTGGAACGAAATTTCATCAAATTAATTATATTTTTATATCTAAAATGAAAAAGACAGAGCTCCTAACCCTGTCTCTACTCTATATCATGCATTTTTTTCAAGAGTATTTGTTTTATATACATTTAAATAATCATTCCACTTCAAACAATTTTGTAAATATTCACGGAAAGAATATGAAAATCTTGGATGTTTTTGTTTTTGAATTTTTGCAATAAATAATTGAAGACGAGACTGAATTAGAAACGATAATGGATGCTGTGCCTGTAGGACAGGGATTTCGAATATTTTAATACAATCCCCTGTTGAATGAGTGAAATAAAAACTTTTCGTAATCACAATATCAATCCTCTTTTTCATTGGATTTTTGAACTTCCTCTACTTTGCGCTGTAAGACGTTGTTTAAAGTGGAGTAAAATCAGACTTATATGATTTCTGTAGTCCTTATGGCTAGAAGATTTATACTCTATTCATCTCCACCTAATCCATCTTCCCGTCCTAAATATCCCTGAGACGGGAACCTCATTACCCATCAATTGTTTAATACATTTAGTATAAGCTTATAAAAGCGCAAAGTTTGTCTAAATTTTGGAGATTCTATAATTTTTTTCTTCTATATATTGTATACGTTTATAGCTATAGTATAACAAATAAATAAAAAAGTGCCTTTATAACGAGGCACTTTTCGACTGCATTTCTTCTCTTTTCTTTTTTCTCTTACTAACAACCTTTGATAAAGCAATACTTACTTCATAAATACAAATAAGCGGCACCGCAACTAAACTATGAGATAAAAAGTCAGGCGGTGATATACAAGATGCAATGATAATCAATGCTACGTAAGCGTACCTTCTTATTTTTATTAAAAATTCCGCCGTAAGTATTCCAATACTAGTTAAAAACATTACAACAACTGGCAATTCAAAAATCACCGCAAATGGAACTGTTAAATTAAGTACAAAATGAAAATACTTTTCTGTCGTAAACATCGTATTAAACATTTCATTACCTATCGTAGTTAAAAAGTGAAATAGAAACGGCATTACAATAAAGTATCCAAAACATAAACCTGCGATAAATAATATAGACAATACCGGTATATACATTATTGTCATCTTTTGTTCATTTGGATGTAAACCCGGTTTTACAAATAACCAAATTTGTATAGCAGCAAAAGGAATTGTACAAACGATAGCAAATACTGTAGCAATCGAGAAAAAAATCCACAATACATCACTTGGACCGAGAACAGTTAATTTCATTGGTAAATCTTTTACAAGCCAAAAATAAATATCCTTTGTAAAAGTAAATCCAATAATTAAAAATAGTACAAAGGATAACACCGTATATATTACTCTTTTTCGAAGCTCAACAATATGTTCTACTACGCTCATTTCCCGATCTTCCATCTCGTTCACCACACTTTATTTATCCATTACAAGGAAAATACATTACAGTTTTTCTTTCTTTTCCTTTTCTTGAAATGCGTCATCTGTCAATTCTTTCGTTGATTTTTTAAACTCTTTTAACGTTTCCCCTAAAGCCTTCCCGATTTCCGGCAATTTTTTAGGTCCAAATAAAATGAGTACTGCTACTAAAATTAAAATTAACCCTGGAAAGCCAATATTTGAAAACATTTCCCCATCCCCTTTATTAGTAGTTTCCTTGTCCTACTATTACATAATTTTATTTTGTCAAAAAAGTTTGAAAACGTCAACAAATCCATTACCTTTTGTCAAAAAAATTCAAAAATATAATCAATTATACAAATTTCATTTTCTATTGCTCTTGTGTATGATATGGTAAGGGAAATGACATATTATTTTATGATAGTAGAAAGGATTTGCATTATGACTGAAAAAATGACACGAATGACCCAATTTGTAAAAGAAGAAATTGCAAATGCAATTACACATGGTATCGGTGCCATTTTAAGCATCCCTGCCTTAATCATATTGATTATTCATGCTTCTAAGCACGGTACCGCATCAGCTGTAGTCGCATTTACTGTTTATGGTGTAAGCATGTTCTTACTGTACTTATTTTCAACATTGCTACATAGCATTCATCATCCTAAAGTAGAAAAAATATTTACTATTTTAGATCATTCAGCCATTTACTTATTGATTGCTGGCACGTATACTCCTTTTCTACTTATTACACTTCGTGGCCCATTAGGATGGACGTTGCTTGCTATAATTTGGACACTTGCAATCGGAGGTATCGTCTTCAAAATCTTCTTTGTACGTCGCTTTATAAAGGCATCAACTTTATGTTACATCATTATGGGCTGGCTCATAATCGTTGCCATTAAACCACTTTATGAAAATCTAACTGGACATGGTTTTTCACTACTTTTAGCAGGTGGAATTTTATATTCTGTCGGAGCTATATTCTTCCTTTGGGAAAAGCTACCTTTCAACCATGCCATATGGCACCTGTTCGTTTTAGGTGGTAGTACGATGATGTTCTTCTGTGTACTCTTTTATGTCTTACCTACAGCATAATAAAAAAGGTTTCAGCTTACTATAAGCTGAAACCTTTTTTATTACTTATGTAATTGTGATGCGATAACTTCCTGTGTATGCTTCGTTAATTCTTTAATATCCATATTCGCATACTCTTCAGGTGTAATCGGCTTAGAAATTGTTACTGTTGCATGAGCTGACTTCATACGATTTCCATTCGCTTCAAACATCTTATATGTACCATCTAACGTTACAGGTAAAATTGCTACACCTGATTTTACTGCAAGATGGAAACTACCAGCCTTAAACTCTCCAACTTCGCCACCTTTACTTCTCGTTCCTTCTGGGAAAATTACGATAGAATGTCCATTCTTTAATAGTTCGATTCCATCTTTAATTGCTTTAAGAGATTGACGACGATCGCTACGATCCATAAATACACAATTCATAAGTTCCATCCAAGTTGGTACAACTGGGAACTTTTTAATCTCTGCCTTTGACACGAATCCAATTGGTTTATTTAAGTAACCTAGTAAAACAGGGATATCCATATTACTTTGGTGATTACTTACAACTAGTACCGGCTTGTCTTTCGGAACATTTTCAAGCCCTTTCACTTCTACTGTCCCTCCAGCTACACGTACCATTTTCTTACCAAACCAATTTGTCGTTTTATACACAGCATTATCTTTTTCTTTTGGCGCCATCGTATTTACTTGTCTTTTAAGACGCCACATTCTCGGTGTAATCGCAATTACAATTAAAATTAAATAAAAGATTTTAAAAAACGTTTGAATCATACAGAACCCCCACCTATTATCATTCCGACCTTCATTATACTAGACAAACGAAGGAAAAAGAAGAAAAAAAGTCCAAACAGCAAGTGTTTGGACTTTTTAAGCATTCTATATTAGAAACGTTTTGCTAATTCACGAGCATTAGCAATTGCCGCTTCTTTAATTTCTTGTGCTTTTTCAGGGTTTGCATTCATACCCTCAACTGCAATATAATCAGTATCATTTACACCGACAAATCCTAATACAGTTTTTAAATGATTGCGTCCGAAGTCTACAGCTGCGTATGCTCCTTCAGAATATACGCCACCTGTTGCTTGAATGTGAAGTGCTTTTTTACCTTCTAATAAGCCGACTGGACCATTTTCAGTATATTTGAATGTTTTACCTGCGATTGCTACGTTATCTAAGTATGCTTTTACTACTGGTGGATAGCTAAAGTTCCACATTGGAGTTACGAATACATAACGATCTGCATGCATAAATGTTTCTAAGTTTGTGTTCATTGCTGCTACTTTTTGTTGTTGAGCTTCCGTTAAAGTTTCAAAGCCTTCACCTGCTGCAAATTTACCCCAAGCAGCAAATACATCTGCATCGATTGCTGGTACAGTAGTATTGAATAGATCAATTGTTACAACTTCGTCTTGTGGATGCTCGTTTTTATAAGCCTCGATGAAAGCTTCCCCTACTGCCATTCCGAAAGAACCTTCTGCTGAATTTGGATTTGCTGTGATAAATAGTACTTTTGTCATTGTATTCTCTCCCTTTTTTCTTTTTATCTTCAATTCAAGATTTGTTTTTTAAAAGTTAATAACTTACCTTATGTAAGTATAATACAAAAAGTTTTATTCAATGTCAATAAAAAATAGCTACTTTTTTTTCGTAAGTTAATGATTTATTTTGTTTCTCTAAAATTTAGTATACAGATATTAAGACTTCTCATACAAAAAGGCTACCTCTATAAATTATAGAGATAGCCTTTTATTACATATTATTTTTGAAAAACATGTTTTACTTTTTCAGCTGGAATGTTACTTCCACCTCTACCTTTTACATCTTCAATCATCATTGTAATGACCATATCTGGCGAATTCAAATCAAATGCAGCGAACCAGCCTAGTTCTTTTCCTTCGGCTTCTTTAGATACTTTTAATTCCGCTGTACCTGTTTTTCCAGCAAGAGTCATTCCATCAATCTTAGCAATTTTCCCTGTACCATCCGGATCATTAATTACTTTCGTCATAGCAGTTTTTAATATATCCTGATTTCCTTTAGAAATTACATTTTCTTTCCAAGCTTTTGGTTGTTTATCTGTTTTAATAATATACGGTGATGGAATCGTTCCATCATTTACAATTGGCGCATACGTTAAAGCTAAATGAAGAGGAGTCATTAATACTTGTCCTTGTCCATATCCTGTATCTGCCATTTGAATATCATTTTTAATACCGTCATTTGCAATTTTAGAAGCAGGGAATCCATATTCAATTGGTAGTTTCTCATCGAATCCGAATTTTTTCGCTTCACTCATAAACTTGTCTTTTCCGATTTTCAAAGCTTCTTGTGCGAAGTAAATATTATCCGAGTATTTCATCGCCTTATCAAAATCAATCGGATTTGCATCTTTCACACGCGTTACATAATAATTACCCCAAGAAGAATCTTTTGTCCATTTTAATCCTTCAATTTTCAACTCTTCTTTTGGATCGATTGTTTTCGTTTCAAGACCAATTGCAGCTGTAATTGGTTTAAATACAGAACCTGGTACCGATAATTGTGTAAAGCGATTCGTCATCGGTTTTTTCGGATCATTATTCCAAGCTTCGCGTTGCGCTTTCGATGTTCCTCGTGCAATTAAATTAGGATCATATGCTGGACTACTTACTAGTGCAATTGTTTCTCCACTTTTCGGATTGATTGCTGCACTTGAACCAGCTTCGCCCTTCATTTCATTATACGTTTTTTCTTGAACAGCACTATCAATAGTTAAAGTTACATTTTCTCCATCAACAGCATCTGTTTTTGCCAAGTTTTTAATTTCTTTTCCTTGCGCATCTTCTACAAAGACACGGCCACCTTTTTTACCGCGTAGCTTTTCCTCTAATACTTGCTCTAAACCAGCTTTACCAACTGGGTCATCAGCTTGATAGCCTTTCTTTTGTAGCGTTTTTAAATCTTCAGCATTTACCTTTCCAATATAACCAGTCAGATGAGCTGCCGCTTCCCCTAACGGATATGTACGAACATTTACAGGTTTTGTTGAAACACCTGGTAAATCAATGTACGTATTTTGCGTTGCCCCTTCAGGCAAAATTCCAATTGGTACGAGATACCCTGGTTTTACCCATTTAGCAACTAATTTTTGATCAATTTCTTCTACAGACATATTTAATAACTTCGCTACTGTTTCTTTCGTTTGCGGAGCAGTATCGCCTAACTTTTCAGGAATCAATCCGATTTCAGAAGCTTTCCCATTTGTTGCAAGACCTTTTCCATTACGATCGTATATTTCACCACGTTTTGGCTGTGTTGTCTGCATACGCACTTTACTATCTTTCGTCATGCCAGGGAAAATAAAATCAGGAGTCCAATCTATTTTCCAAGATTCTTTATCTCCATCTTTTTCTTTCACCATTTTTGCTTCATGGCCAAAAGTAATTTTACCACCAACTGTATCCATGCTTACTTTAAAAGGAACAGGGCCTTCATCTTTTTTATCTTCTTTTACTTCCCCTGTTTCTACCTTTAAGTCTTTCACTTCGATACCAGAATAAATTTTTTCATATTTCTCAGTAAATTCTTTCTTTGAAATATCTTTTTTTGCATTTTTTGATAGTTGATCATACATATCTGCAAATTTTTGTTTATTCCACGCTTTTACATATGTATCAAACACTTCTTGTGGTTTTTCTTCTTTACCACATCCAACTAACATGAATGTTAAGCAAAGAAAAAGAATCCCCCATATCTTTCTCAATCGATTCTCCTCCTCTTTCTATATTAGTACTTTTGAAAATTTTAGCATTTTTACATGCTACCTATCATTATAGCACTATCGAATCTCATCTATAAACTTATATTGGTGAATATAAATAAAAAGATTGATGCGAATTCTCACATCAATCTTCTTTATTATTGTTGTTTCTCATATACGTGGTAATAATACGTATACGGGTTTTTTTCATCTGTTAAACCTTTTTCTACAAAAATCTCTTTCCAATTTGTCATATCCATTTCTGGGAAGAATGTATCTCCTTCAAATGCATAATGAATTTTTGTTATATACAACTTGTCTACGTATGGTAAAAAGAGATCGTAAATTTGCGCTCCGCCAAAAATAAAAATCTCTTCTTCATTTTTACATAGTTCGAATACTTCTTCTACAGAATGAACAACTTCACATCCTTCAACGTGATATCCTTCATTACGTGTTACAATAATATTACGTCTTCCAGGCAGCGGTCTACCAATCGCTTCATAGTTCTTTCTTCCCATAATAAGCGGGTGACCCATCGTTGTTTTCTTCACGTATTGTAATTCACTCGGTAAACGCCAAGGTAAATTATTATCTTTACCAATTACTCTATTTTCGTCCATTGCGACCATAAATGAAACAATCATTTTTTCATCTCCTCTACAATTATACTGCAACCGGTGCTTTAATTGCTGGATGCGGATCGTATCCTTCAATCGTTAAATCTTCCATTTCAAAATCGAAAACAGATTTCACATCTGGATTTAATGTAAGTTTCGGGAACGGACGTGGTTCACGTGCCAATTGCTTTTCTACTTGTTCAAAATGATTTGTATAAATGTGTGCATCACCAATTGTATGAACAAATTCCCCTACTTCAAGACCACATTCGTGTGCAATTAAATGTGTTAGTAGTGAATAACTTGCGATGTTAAATGGTATTCCAAGGAATATGTCACCACTTCTTTGATATAGCTGACAAGAAAGCTTTCCGTCCGCTACATAAAACTGGAATAATGTATGACAAGGGGGTAATGCCATACTTGGTACGTCTTCAGGATTCCAAGCAGAAACGATTAAACGACGTGAGTCTGGTGTTTTTTTAATCATTTCAATTACATCTTTTAATTGATCAAGTGTCTCACCAGCTGTCGTTTTCCAAGCTCGCCACTGTTTACCGTAAACGTCTCCTAAATAACCATATTTATTTGAGAAATCATCATCTTCTAAAACGTTCTTTTTAAACAATTCCATCTGCTCATCGTACTGTACTTTAAATTCTTCATCTTGTTGTGAGCGAAGACCAAAATCCGTCATGTCAGGACCAGTATACTCATCACTTTCTACCCAGCTCTTAAACGCCCATTCATTCCAAATATTATTATTATGCTGCAATAAATAGCGAATATTTGTATCACCTTTCATAAACCAAAGTAGTTCACTTGCTACAAGGCGAAATGGTACTCTTTTTGTCGTTAATAAAGGAAATCCTTTACTCAAATCAAAACGCATTTGATATCCAAATACAGATACAGTTCCTGTCCCTGTACGATCTTCTTTCTTCGTACCATGTTCCATTACATGGCGGCATAAATTTAAGTATTCATTTTCAGCATGTTTCATATGTAGGAAAACCTTCTTTCAATCGTATATGCAATTTATCATAACATGAAAAATGGTAAATTTAATAATCCTAATTAATAAAATTTCTTCCGCTAATTCTTACAAAATTATTAACTTTCCAAATTTAAAAAGGTTTTCATTTTCTATTACCGAAAGTATAGTGCGGTAGAACAAAATTTATATTTGGAGGTTAGAAGTATGTCTAAAATTGAAACGCCTGTTATGACTTCTTTACAAACAGCGGTTGAAAAAATGATGAAGGATTTAAATGTTCCTGGTGCTGCTGTAGCTGTTATAAAAGACGGTGAAGTTATTATTTCAGAAGGTTTCGGCTATCGTAATATAGAAACAAAAGAGGCTGTTACACCGAATACTCGATTCGCAATCGGTTCCTCAACGAAAGCGTTTGGCACACTTTCATTAAGCTTGTTAGCACAGCAAAAAAAGTTTAATTGGGATACCCCTATCCAGTCTTATATACCTAACTTTACTTTATCTGAACTACTTGCTAGCTCACAAGTTACAGGACGAGATTTAGCTTCTCATCGAACTGGAGTGAGTCGTCATGAGGCTCTTTGGTACAGTTCTTCGTTATCTCGAAAAGATCTCGTTGAAAAAATAAAACATTTACCACTTGATGCACCGTTCCGGACTGCATTTCTATATAACAACTTAATGTATGCAACAATTAGCTACATTGTTGAAAACATTACAAATCAAACGTGGGAGCAATACACTACAGAACATATTTTAGAACCTTTAAATATGAGACATACAAACTTCTCTGTTAACGATTCACAAACTACAGATGATTATGCTTTACCTTACATTGAAAATGACGGTGAAATAAAAGCAGTTCCATTCCGCAACATCGATACAGTCGGCGCTGCTGGGTGTATTAATTCTACAATTGAAGATATGGCAAATTGGGTACTTCTCCACTTAAATGAAGGAAAATTTGGAGATCATGAATTAATCTCCTCTGAATTATTACAACAAATGTATACACCACACAATTCAATTCCAGACCAACCGGTTTTATCACTCCCTGAATCTCCATTAAATAGTTACGGCCTTGGTTGGTTTATTAGCGCTTATCGTGGTAAAAAAGTGATTCATCATGGCGGTAATATCGATGGATTTTCAGCGCTTGTTTCATTCATACCAACAGAAAACATAGGCCTTGTCATTTTAACGAATGCTGGAGGAACATTACTTCCTACTTATCTGGCTAATCAAATTTATGATGAATTACTTGAATTTGAATCCATTGATTGGCATAAACGTGCTGTAGAAGATACTGAAAAAATGAAGGAAATGATGAAAGAAGCAACTGAATCCCTCCCTGAACAAATTAAAGGGACTACACCTTCGCACAAGTTAGAGGACTATACTGGTACTTTTGAACATCCTGCATATGGAACATTACAAGTATACAAACGCGATGATTCGTTATATGTACAATTTATGGAAATGGATATTCAATTAGGGCATCATCATTACGACATCTTCTCTGCAAAAGTTGACTTATTCCAAATGAAAATGAGTTTATTATTCGCTTATGAAATGAATATAAGAGGTGAATTCCCATCCCTTCAGTTACATGTACCAGCCACATTAAGTACTCAGCCACTTACATTTAAGAAAATTAAATAAGTATTTTGATGGTAAAAAATAAAGGTAGGTGCGAATCACACCTACCTTTTCTATTTCATATCAATCTTATCTGGTTGAAACCAACTTGGTTTTGATAACTCAAAGTTTTTATGATCTTCCAATACAATATGAAGACGCTCTAACATATCATCCAACATATGTGGTGCTGCTCTTAATGTCCAGACAACTGATGAGAAAACTGTCATGCCAACGTACACCGCATATAATTTCCAGAACTCCTCTGGTATTCTCCTATTAAAGTATCCTTCTATTTGTCCGATTGAATACGGAATACTAATGTCCCTTGCAAATAGTGCAATTTTCACGAAATCATGCAGTGGATCGCCCCAGTCATAACCATTAAAATCAACTACACCTACATATTTCCCATCCCGTACAATTATATTTTCTAAATGAAAATCATCGTGTTGAAATCGATTTGGGCGATCCTTTACATACATTTCATTTTCATCTATAAACTTAATAATCTTATCATCATTTTTTATTTTTATTCCGCATGTTTTGTATGCTTCTACATATTTACTATGTTTTTTCATTGCTCTTTCATGCCATGGAAGTATATCATTAGGAGCTTCATATGTATGCATTTTTGCTAAATCTTTTCCTGCCTCTATGCCAATATCATATTGTTCTTTTGGTGAATACGTAGGCAATAGCTTCTTCGCATCTTCCCCTTCTAAATATGAAAAAATACTATAGCATACACCTTCTTCCAATATACCTATTTCAATTGGCCTTTGTACCTGTACGTTACGTTTTACCATTTCATTTAAAATTTGAAACTCTATTTTCTTTCTTTCATACTCTTTTATATCTCCTGTCCGAAATAAATATTTTTCATTATTTGCATTCGTAATTACATATTTCTTATCTGGAGAGAAACCTTTAGAAATTTCTTCAATATTCGCTGCATCTTTTACAATTTGTATATTGTTTTGCCGTGCTGTAATTATCTTCATATCTATTCCCCTTATATTTCTGCATTTGGTGTATAGGCTACTTCTACAATAAATCCATTCGGATCGTAAAAATCAATCGTATAGTACCCTTCTGAATAATGATTCATTTCAATTAGACTACGTATTACCTTCACTTTCGTACTAGAAAGAAAATCTACTACTTCATCAACTACTTCTCTATGAATAGCTTGATAACAAATATGTCTAGGACCTAACGTCCTTACGATTTCCTCATCTACTTCTTTAAATTATATTTCACTTTCTCCCGTGCTATATGCTACTTCATTTAATCTTCTCCATCCAATTATTGAAAACAGCTTACTATAAAAAGAAATGGATTCCTCTAAATTTGCTACTCAAAATTCAATATGATGAATACACTCCTTGTACTACTTGCACAATTTCCATCGGCTTATGAACCATATAATCGGGTGCGTCTTTTTTCACTGTTTCAATAACATCATATCCCCAAGATACCCAAATTACATTCACCCCAGCCTTTTTACAAGCTGCTACATCTCGCTGTTCATCACCAATGTATAACATATCTTGCTCTGTTATCTTTTTCGATTTTAAAAATCTTTTTATCATTTTATCTTTACCAAACAAATTTTTAGAACAATACACTTCTTGAATATTTTCGATACCATTATTGTGCAAAAACGCCCGAATATGCTCTTCTGAGTTAGATGATATGACCGCAATACCGTATCCTGTTTTATGTAGTTCATCTAATACATCCTTCATCCCATGAAATAAAACAAGATTTTTTATAGCAGGCTGATACAATTTATAAAATTCCAAAGCTAATATCGGTAATTTATACAGTGGTACATCGAGTTGTTTACATCTCTCTGTCATCGTTAATTTACGTAAATGTTCAATTTCGTCTTCCTTTACTGCTTTATACCCATGTTTTTCAGCAAGTTGATTATAAATCGGTACAAATATATTTTGTGAATCTACTAATGTGCCATCAAAGTCAAAAACAATATATTTTTGCATCTCCATACTCCTTTTGCTTCTTTTTTCTAAACCTATGTTATTCAACAACATAGTTGTCTGTCCCTTCTATAAAAATAAAAAAGAACAAGATTTTCTCTTGTTCTTTTTAAGACAACCATTTCGGCGGTACATTCGTATTCCAATAAATATTTCCTAACTCATGATGTCCAGAGTATCCATCATCAAAACGGTGATAATGGAAATTAAAATAATAACCATCTTGCGGCGGATGATCTCTTCTTACATGGAAACGCAATAAATCATTTCCTGATTTCGTATCGTAGACGTGAAAAATCTTTTCATTATTTCCACCAGCTGGTTTTTGAGAAATCGCTAATGATTGTAGTGAATCTTCTGGTACATCACTAGCAAGCTCAGCAATTGCCTCTTCAATTTTCGGTAATATTACATCTTTAAACTCATCTTCAATTACTGGACCAATTTTAGTACCAAACTTTTGCATCGACTGCTTTTCTGCTTCTTGCATTGCATAAGTAATAAAAGTATCGGTGGTTAACCTGTCATTCGTTTCTTCATATGTATAGGACGTGCTCTCCAAACTTTGTTGCCCAGCTGTGCTCGTAGGCTTGTCCGCAGCTTTGGCATTATCAAGTAATATGGAAGGAGGCGTCACTAAACCAAATGTAAATACGGTAATTAATGCGACTAAGGTTTTTCTAAACCAATTTGGCATTTATGTTCCCTCCCCTTTCACTCATTATTTTTTTATATAACGGTGGTTTCTTCTATTATACAAAATGATTGTAATTTTTGCACTTTACAATTTTGTTAACGTTCACATATTTTTCACTTGAATATGAAATTGTAAGGTTTCATACAATAAAAATACAACAATAATAAGGAGGCGATCAGATGACTTTAGATGTCATGTATTCCGCCGTAAGCATACTCGTTTTAGTATATTTTATTTATCAATGTGTTACAGACTAGAAAAAGAGCCGTCAATGGCTCTTTTTTAATGGTAAAAATACAATCCATACAATTAATAAAATAAAAATAATGCCACCAATCACAGCTGGCAATAAATAAAACTGGGCAAGTATAACTATTCCATACAAAAGTATTGCTGGTAGTAGTAAATAACGATTTGCCTTCCATCTTAACAAAAGTAAGTTCCCTTCATCACAATATAAATGAAGAAACATCTTATTCGTAAATTCATTCCAATAATCACGTGCATAGCGAGAAATTGCAACTACAGCAAATACGAGAACAATAGCTGCAATCCACCTAGGAGTCATAATTATACTTGCAGTACTGATACATACAATTTGAATATAAAATATTCGTGCAGTACTTGTACGGAAAAATTCTTTCAAAAAAGATTCGACAATACGAGAATCAGCTTTTTTTCCTAAAAGTCTTTTAGAGTACGGAAACATCCACGGTTTTTTATTCGAACTACTCGGTTTAGCCGCATGACCACCAACTTGCATAATTCCGCTCGTCCAGCGCATGCTTTCCTCCTTTTCTTTCTCAATTTCTTTAAAAAAGAACTTTTTATAATTCATTTTCGCTTTTACTAATACACTACTTAAGAAAATTACTAAACCGATAAATAGAATTGAATAAAATGGATTTTTATAAATAAAAAATAAACTAATTCCAAAAAAGGACACACTCATAGAAAATACTACATTTTTTACAATCCATAAAACCCATCGTTTCTCCGCATGTACATGAATAAATCTCGTTAACAACGACATCATAAATCGAAATATAGTAAAGAATACCCAAAATAATAGGACTTGTATCTCTGTTACTCCGATACTTTTCATCAACACCGGTAACATAATAACGACTAATATTATATTCGTTATCGCTATTCGAACAAATGTGTACATCATGCCATACTGGACTAATTTTTGCATATGTGTTGCATACGAAATTAAAAATAAACTATCCGCTTGCTCAAAAAATGAACGAACTCCTCTCGGATATGTTACTAGATAAAATGCGAGTAATCCTAATCCGAAATAAATCGTCTCTTCCGTTGATAATTCATTTATCCATAGTGACCTATAATAGATTCCCATAAATATAAGTGCTGGTATAATAATATATAATGCGACTGTCCAATCTGTTACCGAACGTATAGACTTCCACTTCCGCTGAAGCTCATGGCGTAATCTTTTATAAAATTGTTGTTTAATCATGTTGTTCACGCCTTACGATTACATCAAAGCAGTCTAGTAATGAGCTACCCGGCATTTCCGCTAACATTTGAATAGATTCTAAATGTCCATCTGCGACTAATGTACCTTGTGAAATGAGTAAAAATCTTTCACAAATTTTTTCAGCAGTATCCAATACGTGCGTACAAAGTAAAATTCCTGCTCCGCGCTCTTTTTCTTTATATAAATAACTTAAAAACTCTTTCGTAGCTACTGGATCTAAACCGATAAAGGGTTCATCAATGATATAAAAATCTGGCTCAGTTAAAAACGCCAATATTAGCATCGATTTTTGTTTCATACCTTTTGAAAACTTTGATAAATACTCATGTTTATGCTTATCCATTCGAAAAGTATGTAATAATTGTTCCGCTCGTTCTTCCCAGCTTCCCATTTCACTTCCACGAGCAGCCATTAATAATTCAATATGTTCCCAGAGCGTCAAGTAATCATAGTATGTTGGATGTTCTGGCACGTATGCATACGGATTTTTCTTTTCACCGAATGATATTTCACCGTCCATATTTACAAGTAATCCGAGCATCGTTTTTATCGTCGTACTCTTCCCAGCACCATTTGCTCCAATAAGAGCAACTAGTTCACCTTTTTCGATAGAAAAAGCTATATCATGAATTGTTTTTTCGCCTATTTCATATCCGGCTGAGCGGATATTTACTTCTAACATGCATTTCCCCTCTTTCCATTTCCAATACAATCAAGGAAAAGAATAACATATAACTATCTATATATCATTATAAAATATTTATTTTCATAGCAGGAAAAAACATTTTTTAACAGAATATTAAATGTTTGATTACATTTTATTGGGGTGGATAATATGTCTTTTCAAATTCGTGAAGCAACGATAGATGATATAGACGCACTTTGTTCTTTAACGAAAGAATTAAAAGGTTCCTCTATTTCCTATGAAGATATGAACAATCGATTACAATTCGTACAAATGAGTCCGTTTGATTTTTTATATGTTTACGAGGAAGAAGAAGCTATATTTGGATTACTTGGATTTCGTATACGTGAAAATTTAGAAGATGTAACACGTTATGGAGAGATTTCAATTATTAGCGTCGATTCTAACATACGACGGAAAGGCATTGGACAAGTATTGATGGATTATGCAGAGCAATTAGCAAAGAAACATAATTGCATTGGCACATGGCTAGTTAGTGGAACAAAAAGAGTAGAAGCTCATCCTTTTTACAAAAAATTAGGATATGCAGTAAATGGCTACCGATTTGTAAAACATTTTTAAACTACTTATAATTGAAGGGACTATAACTATGACAAACATTAAAGCAATTTTCATTGATCGTGACGGTACAATTGGTGGTGACACTACAATACATTATCCAGGATCTTTTACATTATTTCCATTCACAAAAACATCCTTGCAAAAACTAAAAGCTAAAAATATAAAAATTTTCTCTTTCACAAATCAACCTGGTATCGCAGATGGAATAGCAACTGTAGCCGATTTTGTACAAGAATTAGAAGGCTTCGGTTTTGATGATATTTATGTATGTCCTCATAAACACGGTGATGGTTGTGAATGCCGTAAACCAAGTACAGGCATGCTGCTTAAAGCAGCAAAAAAACATGGGCTTGATTTAACACAATGTGCTGTAGTTGGTGATCGCTGGACTGATATTGTTGCAGGAGCAAAAGTAAATGCAACTACGATTCTAGTCCGAACAGGCGCTGGGTATGATGCTTTGCATACGTACCGAGACAAATGGGCACATATTGAACCAAACTACATTGCAGATAACTTTGAAGATGCAACAAACTGGGTTTTAAATCAACTATAATACAAATGAAGATTTTGATGCACTCAAAATAATTTAAAACATAGTTAAAATAGCCTTTTTGGCAAATAATTGTCTTCCACAAAACGGATTACCTCAAAAGGTAGCAAGTTCCCTTTTGATAAGCAAACATTGCAATTCAAATTTTATTTTTTATTAGTAACAGCAATTAACGTAAAGAAGGAATAGCTTAGTGGCTATCCCTTCTTTATTGACTTCTATTATTTACATTTGTTATCTTTTTTTATTGAGTATTCTCATCGTTTTTATACTCCAAAATATCCCCTGGCTGACACTCCAAAGCTTTACATATCGCTTCTAATGTTGAAAAACGAACCGCTTTTGCTTTCCCATTTTTCAAAATAGAAAGATTCGCCATCGTAATTCCAACCTTCTCCGAAAGTTCCGTTACACTCATCTTTCGTTTTGCTAACATGACGTCAATATTAATAATAATTGTCATATCCGCCACCTCAGACCGTCAAATCATTTTCTGATTTTATGTTAATTGCTTCTTGTAGAAGGCGTTGAAGAATAGCAGCAAAAACAGCGATAACGAGCGAAGCAAAAACGATAATAAGTCCCACTAACCCAATAGGAGGGTCCATTTTTTTCGCTATAAAATGAAAAAGTGGTAAACCTAATACATACAAACCACTGATTGTAACTGCACAGCGCTTTATATTCTTTAACGCCTTTACAGATAACTCCGAGAACGCTGTGTTCTCATCAATGTACTGTAAAAGATTGAAAGCCTGATAAAGAGCAACGTAAAAAGGCACAGCTGCTCCATACATCACAATGAAAACAAGATATTTTATCAGAGTAATATTAGGATACAAATTCGCTGCGAAATTCGCCATTTCCGGCACTAAAAATATGCATAAAGCAAGTACTGCAATTCCGACAAGAAAAATAATTACTTTTAAGAACGTTGTTGAACTTCGTTTAAGATTCATTTACAATACCTCATTTATTTAATGATAACATAATTTTATCATATTGTTTATCGTTTAACAATAAATAAATATCGTTTTCGTCATGTTTAATTTAGGCAAAAATAAAAAAGAATTTCTCATTACAAAGAAATTCTTTTTCTTGAAAATGTCTCTTTCAACTTAATTTTTTAAAACGTTAATTCGTAATGGAAATAACGATTATCTCTCAAATAACCATTTTCAGCATATAATCGTTGTGCTGATAAATTATCAATCTCTGTTTGCAATTTTACACCTTTTGCTCCATTCTCTAATGCGTATTCTTTAGCAGCTTCTAATAATTTTTTACCTGTTCCGGCTCCACGCTTCGCCGCTTGTACAAATAAATCATTTAAAATCCATAATTCTTTCATTGAAATGGAAGAAAATGATGGATATAGTTGTGTGAACCCAATATATTCGCCGTCTTCAACTGCTACGAAAATAACGGACTCTTTTTTCTCAATTCGATTTCGTAAAAATACTTTTGCACCTTCTAAATCAGAATCCTGCCTATAAAACATGCGATAGTTATTAAAAACTGATGCTAGTCCATCTAAATCTGCAATTGTTGCCTCATATATTCTCATTTTACTCCATTCCCCTTCCAATACTGTCTCATTATATCCGTTGCCCATTTAGGCTGGTGTATTTCTTCTTTCGGCATAAACTCTTTCATTATTGGTTTTATATCCAATATAGGAGTACCATTAATAGCATCTAATCCCTCAACAATAATTGATTTACCTTCTCTTTTGATCACCTTTACAATTGTTACACCTATGCGATTCGGGCGATTTTTTCCGCGCTGTGCAAAAATACCTACTTCAGGATAATCTTTATTATTTCTAGGATGTCTAGCAAAATACTGAATTTGCTCGTCAGTTACTTTATGAAAATAAAAAACAACTTCAATATGGGAAAAATCTTCAATCCCTTGTATACTTTCTTCTGCATACATTTCAGTTAAAGTTATACGGGATCTTACTTCTCCCCACTCATCATCTTTTATTTCCTTTCTTTCATTATGTACAAATGCGATTGGTTGAACTGAAAACATACGCATTCCCCCTTAAATGTAACCACTTACATTATAAAATATTTTCTGAATGTTTTCCAGATATATGAATTAAGTTTACATAATATAATTATAATCTATTTATCTAGAGCTATCTTGACTGCTTCAATTGCATGTATATGAGTCGTATCAAATATCGGGACAGATACGTTTTCTTGCTTTATTAATAACCCTATTTCTGTACAACCTAATATGATTCCCTGTGCTCCTTTTTGCACTAACTCTTCGATGACTCTTTTATAATATTCTCTAGATTGAGATACTATTTTTCCTAAACATAATTCTGTATATATTACTTTATTTATTTCTTTTCTATTTTTTTCTGATGGTACTATTACTTTTATATCATGCTCTTCAATACGTGACTTATAGAAATCTTGCTCCATTGTATATTTAGTTCCAAGCAGACCAACCTTTTGAATGTCTTTTCTTTTAATTTCTTTTGCAGTTGCATCGGCAATATGTAAGACTGGAATATCAATTTTCTCCTTTATTTTTCCAACTACCTTATGCATTGTATTTGTACAAATGATTATAAAGTCTGCTCCTCCCTTCTGTAATGAATACGCCGCATTCGCTAAAACTTCACCTGCTCCATTCCAATCTCCTCTAGACTGGAATCTTTCAATCTCTTCAAAGTCCACACTATTAATCAAACATTTTGCTGAATGTAGCCCTCCTAATCTCTCTTTTATTTCTTCATTAATAATTCGATAATATTCAGAAGTTGATTCCCAACTCATACCACCTATAAGACCTATCGTTTTCATACAAACACCTACCTAAACTATTTTTATAAAACTAATAACAATGTTTTATTATGTATATTATACATAATAAAACAAGACTTTAAGTTTGGAATATAAAGTCTTGTTTTAACGGAAAATACGGAAATAATAAAGAATAATTCTACTTTCATTTCCAAGGAAATTTTTATAGAATATTCTGAAATTAATAATCTGATTTTTTTATGAATTCTTTATACTTATAATTAAAACACTCTCGATACAGCTCTTTGATTTCATCATATGATGGAACACGTGGGTTATTAGCTGGGCTACCACTTTCAATTGCATCTGATGCCATTTTAGAAATAGCATTTTCAAATTCAATTTCATCGATTCCGTATTCTTTTAAATTTGGAATACGAAGATCAAAGCAAAGTTTTTTTATTTCACCAAGCGTGTAGTCTGCTACTTCCTCATCAGAATTCGAATACAAATCCTTATTTAAACTACGTCCAATTTTTGCTAACCTTTTCATTGCACTTGTTTTTGTAAACTCTAACACTGTAGGTAATAGTATGGCATTTGATATTCCATGCGGTACATGAAATAATGCTCCCACTGGCCTTGACATTCCATGAACTAATGTAACTGATGCATTAGAAAATGCAATTCCAGCTTGTAAGGAAGCAATCATCATCGCTTCTCTTGCCTCCATATTACGTCCATCTTCATATGCTATACGTAAATATTTCATAATACTTTCAATAGCTGAAAGAGCAAGTACATCTGTAAGTGGTTGTGAAACTTTAGAAATATACGCTTCAATCGCATGACATAATGCATCTATTCCTGTTGCTGCCGTAATTTGTGTTGGTAATGAACTTGTCAAAACTGGATCTATAATTGCTACTTTCGGTATAAAACTAGGATGCTTCATCATCATTTTTACATCTGTTTTTTTATTCGTTATTACTGCTACACTTGTAACTTCCGATCCAGTACCAGAAGTTGTTGGAATTGCAATAAGTGGTAGTGGATTGTTTTCTATTTCAATATCCTTTTGGACATAATCCTCAACTTCTCCACCATTTGTATATAAAACCGCTACTGCTTTCGCAGCATCAATACAACTTCCACCACCAATACCGATAATAAAATCACACTTTTCCTCTTTACAAAGAGATAACGCTTCTAACACGTGTATATTTGTAGGCTCAGCATCTACTTTATTATATGTACTAACAGTAATACTTTTCTTATTTAGTTGTTGTATACACTTTTCAACATATCCTAATTTCTCCATAATTGTATCAGTAACTATAAAAGCTCTTTTCCCTAACTTTTTTGATTGTTCCCCCAGTTTTTCAAGCGAATTCCTTCCATATAATACCGACTTTGGCATACGAAACTCAGAAACTTCTTGCAAGTACTCCACCCCTTCTTATCCTAATTAATATTTTATGATATAAATTATCGATTTGATGAATCTTTACGATTCGAATTTTTAATAGAGTCCTGTTAAAGTATAGAACGCGATAACTAAAAATACAGCAACCGTTTTCAAAATTGTGATAGCAAATATATCTTTATAGGACTGTTTATGTGTTAATCCTGTTACTGTAAGAATAGTAATAATAGCCCCGTTATGCGGTAGTGTATCCATTCCTCCTGATGCCATTGATACGATACGGTGCATAACTTCTAATGGAATATCAAATTGATTGGCCGCTGCAATAAATTTATCTCCCATTGCGCTTAATACTATTCCCATACCTCCTGATGCAGAGCCTGTAATTCCAGCTAAAATATTCGTCGTTACTGCACCATTCACTAACGGATTTGTGAAAGTAGCAGAGATACCATCTCTCATAATTGCGAAGCCTGGAAGTGCTGCAATGACACCACCGAATCCAAACTCAGCTCCTGTATTCATCGTTGCAAGTAGCGCTCCACCAATACTTGTATTCAATCCAGCTTGGAAACCTGTTACTACTCGCTTCCAATATAATAATAACGTTGTTAAGATCCCTATAATAAGTGCCAATTCTACAGACCAAATTCCTACTACTGCACTTAATTCTACTTTTCCAAATGCTTTCATACCAATTGCAGAAAAATCAAAACCGCTTGGATACCACTTCGGTATCATAATAGTAAACACTTTATTCATTACACCTACTAAAATAAGTGGTATAAATGCAATAAGTTGTTGTGCTCTTGTGATTTCAATGTTATTAATTAATGGCATATTTTTTTGTTCTAATTGCAAAGATGCTGCCATTTCAGTATTTCCGTCATTAAAACCAAAATATCCTTCACCTGCCGCTTTTGCCTTCTTACGTCTACTCTCTAAATATAGTAAACCTAATGTAAGAACAAAAATTGCTCCTACAATCCCAAGTATCGGTGCAGCATAAATATCCGTTTTAAAAAATGTTGTAGGTATTACATTTTGAATTTGTGGTGATCCAGGTAGTGCATCCATTGTAAACGTTACTGCTCCAAGAACAATCGTTCCAGGGATTAAACGTTTTGGAATATTAGCTTGTCGAAACAACTTAGCTGCGAACGGATAAACAGCAAACACTACTACATACACACTAACACCACTATACGTTAAAATAGCCCCCATTAATACAATCGCTAATATAGTACGTTTTTCACCGACTAACTCAATAATCGTTTTTGCAATAGAATCCGCAATTCCTGACATTTCCACTACTTTTCCAAATATTGCTCCTAATAAAAACACAGGAAAATATAGCTTTATAAAACCAACCATTTTCTCCATAAAGATATTAGAAAAGAAAGGTAATACATAACTAGGTTCTGTCAAAAATACTGCAAATAATGCAAATATCGGTGCGAATAAAATAACAGAAAAGCCTCTGTATGCTACGAACATAAGTAAACTTAGTGCTAATAATATAATAACTAACTCCAATTTTACCCCTCCATTAAACAGAATATTCTAAAATTTATTGATAAACTTCTACTAATCTTTTAATTCTGACATCCCTCCTCTTATTCATACAATTTTTTCATGCTAAAAATGTCTAATTATAAATATTCGATTACATATGAAAAATCCCTTTAAACAGAAACGAATTCCTCATCATACGTTATAAAGGGATTGCTAGTATCTATATTTACTAATTTATTAAACTTTTTTCTACACAAAAATGATACAGTTCTTCAACATCTTTCACTATGTAAGTCGCACTAACTTCAGTCAGTTCTTTCTCACAGCCATAGCCATATAAAACACCAATTGAAGCAATTCCATTTTGATTCGCACCTATTATATCGTGCTTTCTATCACCGATCATTATCATTTCTTCTTTATTTAGTTCTTCATTTGTTTGTAAAATATGAGCAATTATTTCATCTTTTTTTATTCTTGTACCATCTAAATTACTTCCAATGATATCTTCGAAATAATTCGTCAATTGAAAATGCTCTATAACTTGTTTCGCAAATACAGTGGGCTTTGAAGTTGCTACAAATATGCGATTCCCTGAACTTTTTAATTGTTGCAAGAGCTTCAGAATCCCCTCATATACATTATTTTCAAACAATCCACGCTGCTTTAAATACTCACGGAAGTAAAAAACAGCACGTTCAAGCTCTCCTTCACTCATATTATATCTCTCTATGAATGATTGCTGAATAGGAGGACCTATAAATGAATCTAACTCACTTACATGTACTTCTTCAATTCCTACTTTTTTTAATGCATATAAAACCGAGTTTACAATCCCTTCTTTCGGATCCGTTAAAGTTCCATCTAAATCAAATAGAAATGTTTTATACATGTTTCATTCCTCCACTTAATTTGCTGTATAAATAACTGCTAACATCTCTTCCACTTCTCCCTATTATACTATCATTATCTATTTTTTCGAAAAATCAATTTCCATATGTCACATACTTTCAGTTACAAAATACGATAGATATGATACAGTAAAAAAGTTACAATTATTTTAATAGAAACTGGTGAAACAAATGTCAATTACGTTAATTTTTATAATGGCTTTCACAATTGTGATCCACGCAGTTGAAACAAGCTCTTATAGTATTCGATTAGCCGGGGTTCGTTTAAAGAAGATTGCTGTCGCATTATCCGTCGTAGGAATCGTATTACTCATTTCAAGAACATCAAACTTACTACAAGCCTTTTTACTTGGCGGGATTGTTGACGAAGCAAAACTAGATCCTTCTATTGATTTAGAGCATATTATACGTCTTGTACTATTATCTGCTTCTATCGGTACATTGCTTGCGATTATACTGTATCCAACTTTGACAAAACTATTTGGATATGTCATTCAAAACTTTGAAACAGACGGTTCTTTCATTCGAATGATGAAAACGAATAACATTCAAAAATTAAAGTACACAAAAAAATATGTCCGCTTTCCAAAGTTAGAAATGATTCATAGATTGCGTATCGGCGGTATTCCAAAGCGTATAATGCTTATTAACATGTTCGCTACTGCAATTTATACAGCGGGGGTTCTTTCCGCACTATATGCTTCTTTTTTAATTCCAGCTTTCGCAACAAAAGCCACTACAGCTTCTGGTCTTATTAATGGTTTTGCTACTATTTTATTAACAGTGCTACTAGATCCACGTATTGCTCTTTTAACAGAGCGAGCTCTTCAATCAGAAGAAGGTGCTGAAGCAATGAGTAAAATGTATGCTTGGCTAATGATTTCTAGACTTTTTGGTACATTACTAGCTCAACTGTTATTCATACCAGGTGCTTACTGGATCACATGGATTATAAAGCTTATGAATTAAATCCACACTCTAAAAAAAGCAGGTGAGATAACAAATGATTATACAAACAGAACAAGATATCATTCGCTTAATAGAAAACGACGAATGGATGATGACTGTATTACAAATGGCAAAATCACTAGAGCTACCTGATTGGTGGGTTTGTGCCGGCTTTGTTCGTTCTAAAATTTGGGATACTTTACACGACTACGAAATAAGAACAGATACGCCTGATGTAGATGTTATTTATTACGATTGTCTACATAAAGACGAAACATATGAAAAGTTATTAGAAACGAAACTAATGAATATGGATGCCACTATCCCTTGGTCAATAAAAAATCAAGCTCGTATGCATGTAATGAATAACATGCCGCCATATTCTTCTTCTGTTGATGCTATTTCTAAATTTCCTGAAACAGCAACGGCTTTAGGAGTTACACTTGATGAACTAAACAACGTCATATTAACAGCCCCATGTGGTATTGAAGATGTCCTTTCCTTACAAGTGAGACCAACAGCTCATTTTCTTGAATCGAAAGAACGATTACATATGTACAAAAACAGAGTTATAAAAAAGAATTGGCAAAGTAAGTGGCCTAACATCACAATCACATATCCAGAAATATAGAAAGGGTGCCCCTCATTTATAGAAGCACCCTTTTCTTCATTTCAAAAAATATATGACTGTTTCTGCAAACCTATCTGCTTCCTCATAATGAGGTGAATGACCGCTCTCTTCAAATACGATATACTTGCCGTTTCGGGCATCTTTATTAAATGTTTTAATTTGTTCTTCACACGTTACTACATCATGTTTTCCTACAATTAATAACATTTGATTCTGTACTTCTTTTATTTTATATAATAATGACGTATGACATGAGCCCTCTAATTTTAATCTATCAAAATGAATTTGAGAGCGATTTGAAAATACTTCCCACTCTTCATCACTGTATAAACTCTCATCTGTCCTATCTTCCTTATTATTGTAAATCTCCATTCTTTTTTCTTCTAATTCATTGCTTAGTCTTATATAAGCTTCTAACAACTCTTTTGAACTAGCATTGCTAGATGAATAAGCAAGAGACTCTTCTGCTACTTCTTCTTTTCCATATTTTTTTAATAAATGCCCTGTCTTTTGCAACAAAGCTCTACTTGTTAATGCAAAGTCGAAAGTTGGTCCTTCAAATATTATTTTCTCTATTGAACTTGGATATGCCGAAGCATATAACAACGCTACATATCCACCGAAAGAATGTCCAATTACAGACCATTTCTCAATTTGTAATACTTTTCTTAGTTCCTCAGCGTCTTCAACTAAATCAATTAGTCCAAAAGGTTCTTCTTCTGAAATTACTTCTGAACGACAAACACCTCTTTGATCTATCATAATTACATATAGAGAATCTTTTAAACGTTCCGCTTGATGAAATGAAAAATCATAGCAACTCTCTCCTGGACCACCATGCAAGTATAAGACTGGCTTATTTTTAGGATTTCCATGCGTTTCAACGTATAGCTTTTTCCCTCTAATATTCATGTATTTCCCTGCTTCTATCAAATTTGCCTTTATGATCATCACCCTCTCTTTTTACTGAATATTATAACATTTAATGTTAAATAATCCCTATTACATTTAAGAAGACGATAATTATTGCAAGTGGTGCTACAAATCGAAGTAAAAATGCCCAACAAGTAAATACTTTCTTTCCATAATTTCCACCTACAAAAAACTCTGCTTCTAGTACCTTCTTCTCCATTTTGAATGAAACGAAAATACTAATAAATAGTGCACCAAGCGGCATTAATATATTACTAGATAAAAAGTCTACTGCATCAAAAATATTCTTTCCAAAAATCGTAATATCACTCCATACTCCAAATGATAACGCAGATGGTATACCTACTAAGAAAATACAGAAACCGATCATCCATGATAATTTCGTTCTTCTGTCTTGTTTACCATTTGCTAATGCTGAAACAACAGTCTCTAGTAAAGAAAATGCCGATGTTAATGTCGCAAATGTAAATAGTGCAAGAAATACTGTTAAGAAAAATCCACCAAATGGGATTTGACTAAATACAGATGGTAATACGATAAATAGTAATCCAGGTCCTTCTGTTGGCTCCATTCCTAATGAAAATACGGCTGGAAAAATAGCAAGACCCGCAAATAAAGAAACAAATAAATTCAATCCAACAATTGTTATTGCTGATTTTGGTAAACTTTCTTTTTTATTTAAATAGGAACTATAGGTAACCATAATTGAAATCCCGATACTAATCGCAAAGAATGATTGCCCCATTGCGAACAAAATACTTTCCGAAGTAATCTTTGAGAAATCTGGTTGTAAGAAAAACTTCACACCTTTCATTGCGTCATCAAGTGTTAACGAACGAATAATAAGAGCGACAAATAAAACGAACAATGCTGGCAACATATATTTACTTGTTTTTTCAATTCCATTTTGTACACCTTTTGATACAACCCATATCGTAATGAACATAAAAGCGAAATGTCCCATAATAGCCCAAGCGGGATTCCCAATTGTTTCAGTAAATAACGCACCGTAATTTTGTCCTGGAGTAATCAGTTGTCCTGTTATTCCTCTGAATAAATAAATTAATACCCATCCACCTACAACACTATAAAACGAAAGTAGTATAAAACACGTTCCAACGCCAAGGCGTCCGATCCAGTGCCATCCTGTATTTGGTGCGATGCTTTTAAATGCTCCAACTGCTTGTTTCTGCGTACTGCGTCCAATCATAAATTCAGCTATAAGTAGCGGTAGTCCAATTAAAACAGTAAATAATATAAAGATTAAAAAGAACGCTCCTCCCCCACTCTTCCCAGCGATATAAGGAAACTTCCATATCGCACCAAGTCCAATTGCTGATCCGGCTGCTGCCATTATAAAACCTAATTTCGAAGTCCATTGCTCCGTCTGTTTCATCTCATTTTCCTCCTAATTAAATCTTTTTATATAAATAAATAAATTTTATATACCTATCCAAATAAACCCTCCATTTCTTCTTCCATATAATAAAAAAATGGCCTAGCATCTCTATTTAAAGAGACGCTAAGCCATTTACTTAACGCGGTACCACCCTTATTGATTCCATTATGAATCCACCTTAGTAGTAATCGTTTGATTACAAACCTAATATCGAAGGTTAACCGTTAAGATTTACTAAGAATGTGATTCCGTTCCACCTTACTGCTCCTAGGCGAGTTCAGGATGTCATTTGACTATGTCGCACCAACCCATAGCTCTCTGTACAAATACATGACCTTACTACTCCTATTCAACACATTTTAATATTTAGAATATATTTTCTTTTGAAATTAATATGAAGTATATCGGTTATATTTGTAACTGTCAAGGGATATATTATTTTTTTGTCGAAAAAGATTTCTCAAGACGTTAATATTGTTCTAATAGCTCTAACATGCCATTCACCAAAAAGTCATTTGGATCATGTGTAAATACTATAGATTGTTCAATCGCCTTCACATCTACTTCATATTTCTTTAGTTCTCGTTGTATTAATACTTTCGCCATATCGGACAATAGCGCTTGTAGTCCATCACGTACTTGTCCTTCCGTTAAAACGTACTTTACGATGACTTCAAAAAATAATACAACCCTTTATTTTTTCTTCCACTCTCGTTATACACTGTACAACGCCACTACAATCTATAAAAATTTAATACTTCGTGCACTTATAAAATTATAATGTGTCTACCTATTTCTATCCTAAAACGCAAAAAAGCACTTGTTTCCTTTAGTTGACAATCAAGTGCTTTAAGTTCAAATGTTTTTAAGTAGCGTAAATTTGTAAGTTTTGTAGTAACAGTATGACGCCTTTTGTACATCATGACAAATACTATATTAAAACTTACGAGTTTGTACGAGCTTGTTAGTTTAATATACATTCCATGTGTTTATATTTATCGCCCGGTAACTTGCCACTTTTCCAACAGGAACAAAGTTTAGGAGTGTCCACCCTGCGGCGATGAGTCTTTCTTTTGTTGATAATTCTTCGCCTGTGATAGGGTCTTTACCAGTAACCGCTCGAATTGCATCATTAATTCCGATGAATTCAGCTGCTCCTTCTAATCTATTTTCTTATACTATTTGCTGAAACAACATATGTACTTATTATTTATTATACTATCCTCTCTTCTATCTTAAAATGCAAAAAGCACTTGTTGCCTCTCATAGACAATCAAGTGCTTTAAGTTCATGTGTTTTTAAGTAGCATGAATTTGTAAGTTTTGCAGTAAAAAATGTGATACCTTTTGTATGTCATAAAAACTACTACTTTAAAACTTACGAATTTATACGAGTTCATTAGCTTCATATACAATCCATGTGTTTATATTCATCGCCTAGTAAAATGTCATCTCACCTAAGCTCGTACTTCGTTTTATATTCTCTCATTGCACACAGTACTCCATAATGGTACAACCATCATGAAGTACGTACTTTCTAACAGCCTATTCTTTTTCTTTTCACTGCAAATATACTTTATTTTTTACTCATCTACATATATGCTTAACCTCTTAAATTATTTATTATAAACTATTCATCCCACTCCTCATATACAACTGATCCTTTATAAATTAAAATTAAATTTCACTTCATCTATATCTCCATCGTACTCAAAATCATATAATCTAATAAAAGAATCATAGATTCTGCCAATTCTTCTCCATAGTGTTACAATAGGTATTATCTAAAATAAAAGAGACTACCTTTAAGTAATCTCTTGGTCTACAATGATTTATTCTTTCTATTTATTCAATCGGTCCCATAAACTGAGTAATTAAATAAATATGCTCAATCAATTTAACTTTTTGCAGATTCTCTACTTTTTCTGCCCCTCCTAATCCAAGAAGAGGAACATAACCAAAACACTCATTATAAGTTGGTATTCCGTAATTTTGGATAGCTACTGAATAAGGATTCCATTCCATGTCTTCTTCTAAATATTCTTCTTCCTCAAGAAACCTTAAAAATAGCTCAAATTTAGAAGCAATGACTTTTGATTTCCCTTTACGATAATTTAATTGAATAATATATGATTTATCACCATATTTCTCAAGCAAAAGGATATCCCCCATACTTGTTGTAAATAATGGTATTGTATTTTGGTGTCTAATATATGTTTCTTTGACAATTTCAAAATAACCTTCAGGATTAATTAACCTAAGAAATCCATTCAAGGTCGTTCCAAATCCATACTCTTTCCAAATATCAGTTAATGATTCAGGAAGTGTATTAGAATATTTTTCAATTATACTTTCAGGGACTTTTTGTTCCAGTTTAAATTCCTTCATTATTTTTAATTTATGCAATTTTTTTCCTCCTTTAATGTGTTAACTTGACATTCAAATAAGTATTTTTTAGTTGTTCTGATGTCATGTTTTTTGCTATTTCCTCGATTTGTTTATCAACAATTTTGATTCTAGTCCGCCATTGACTACCTATAGAGAAATTAACCCTCTTATCTCCCATCCCTCCTATTATTTCAGGTCTTCCACCCGCAACCTGATCTGGATTATGAAGTGCTGCTTGAGTTTTCATCCATTCATTCGCTTGCGTCTTTGCTTCTTTAAGTGTTAATCCTTGTTCAAATAACTCATCAATTTTATCTCTTAATGCTCTTTCTCTTGCTGCCTGCTGGTATGCATTTCCTTCTATTGCCCTACCTTTATCAATAAATCGATTTCGATTTTCCCGGTATTCATGTACGGTTAATTCATTCATACCTTTTTCTTGATCCTTTAACTGTCTTGCAAATTCTTCTGAATCGAATTTTGTTTTGTAGTTAAATTTCACTTCAATTTCTTTTATTCTAGGTATATCATCTAAATGCTTGACTTCACCCGTACCCTATGTTGTAATCTTAAACCCTCACAACAAAAAAACAAACCATGTAAACCTTATTAAACTACTTCTTTTTCTTCCACTACCGGCAACTCATAAGCTATTTTATATTTCATCATGCCATATACAATGTTTACAAGCCTTCTCATAATACATACCAATGCTTGTCCTTTTGTTTTTCCTTCTTTTAATTTCTTTTGGTAGTACGCATGAAACACTGGATTCCGTGGCTTCTTACTGCCTTTTGCTACTTGCACTTGCTGTACTGCTAAATTATAAAATAAAGCGTGTAGCGCCCTGTTTCCTTGTTTGCTTTTGTGTGTCTTACCTTTCCCACCAGAGAACCAAAGTAAACAGGCGCAATCCCCGCAAATCGTGCTAATTTGTTGGCATTTGGAAATCGCCTTACATCCCCAATTTCTGCAATTAATGCTGATGCCGTCACAAGTTCTATTCCCGGCATCGTTTCTAATTGATAAGCTAGTAGTTTTACTAGCTGTTTTAATTCTCTTTCGATGTATTTAATTTCTGTCTTTTTAAACTCAATATCCCGTACAATACTTCTTACTAAAAAGTCTCGTGTTTCTTGATATTCCTTCATTGTATGTTCATCTTCTTTTACAAGTTTTAATATTTCGCTTGCTTTCTTTACTGAACATGTATTGTTGCTAACATCTAATAAAAAAGCTGTTAATTGCTTTATATTTGCCCCCTCTAAACAAGAGGGTGACGGATATTGCTGCCAAAACGCTAATGCTGTTTTTCCATCTAACTCTGAGAAAAACTTTTTATAACTTGGATAATGGTGGTTTAATTGAATATGTAATTGGTTCTTTAATGCACTTTGTGCTTTTACTAATGCATTCCTTCTTGAAACCAATTGTTGTATCGACCAAAATAAATCTTTTGGCTTTGCATCTGGCAATTGATTAAATTTGTTTACCAATATGCGTGCTACACATTCCGCATCCCAACTATCACTTTTTTGTGTCGTCACATGGCTTTTTCGCTCTAAAAATGATAAAGCTGGATTTACTTCTTTCACTACTTGTTCATGATCTACTAAATATTTCGCTAACGCTCTTCCGTAACCACCAACATCTTCTAAACCAAATACAACTGATACCCCAGCACTCACATATGTCTCTACTTCTAATAAAAACTTCGAAAATGCAGATGGTTTATTCTCAAATTGTATTTCTCCTAGTTTCTCTTGCCAACAATTAATAATAACAGCCGTATGATGCTCCTTATGTAACTCTACTCCTACATACAAATAGTTCTGTCTATTATGCATAACTCATCCCTCTATTCAATGATTTAGTCATATATAAAAATGTCGGCAACCTTAGTTCGAGCGTTCATCTTCCGATGCGCATAGGTACGCAAGCCTATCCATTTTTCATAACTCTAGTAGTATGTATAGTAAAATGAGCTAATTTTTTAAGTGAATTTATAAAATAATTGCTGGATGTTTCCCAATTGTTTGTATTTGCCCGTATGTATATACCCCTCGATAAAAGTTCTCTCGGTCTAACATACGTTTCACTTGCACTTTCGTAAACAACTTTCCTTTCTCAGTACAATACCCTTCCCTATTTAGTCGTTCTGCCAATTGAGTCAGCGACCAATGTTTAAAAAAGTGTCTTAACTCAAATAGTCTACGTACAACCACTGCTTTCTCCGTATCTACTTCTAACACTTTTTGTCCTTTCTTTACTCTATAACCAAACATCACACCGCCCCCCGCATATCCACCTTGTTCTGCTTTCTGCTTTCTTCTTTCTACCTCGACTTAGCTTTAATGCAATCTCAAGACGTTGATATTGATCTAATAGCTCTAACATACCATTTACTAAAAAGTCATTTGGGTCATGCGTGTATATACTATAATTTGATTGTTCAATTGCTTTCACATCTACCTCATATTTCTTTAGCTCTCGTTGTATTAACACTTTTGCCATGTCTGAGCGCCATAAACGAGATGTATTTAGTACAACAACTTGACTCACTTGTTGCTACGCCATATCCGACAATAGCTCTTCTAATCCCTCACGTTCAACTGTTAATCCATCTTCATCTACTTTCGCTCCGCTGATTCCTTTATCTTCGTATATGTGAAGCAGTTGTAGTTTATTTTCGATGCAGTACCCTTCAATTTCTTCTACTTGATACGTTAGGCTATACCCTTCACGCACTTGTCCTTCCGTTGAAACTCGTACATAACCAACTACTTTCTCTCCCATATTGAGCCCCTTCCCGTTACAGCAATTAAAGTCCCTGTAACGTTTACCCGTTTTTTGCGGATAACGTATGCATAACGTCCATCCGTTAAAACGTACTTTACGATGACTTCAAAAAATAACACAACCCTTTATTTTTTCCTCTACTATCGTCGTACACTGTACATAGCCATTACAATCTATAAAACAACAATAAAAATTTAACACTTAATGCACTTATAAAATTATAATGCTCTTTTAAATTTCTATGCTAAAACGCAAAAAAGCACTTATTGCCTTTAATTGACAATCAAGTGCTTTAAATTCATATGTTTTTAAGTAGCATAAATTTGTAAGTTTTGTAGTACAAGTATGACACCTTTTACATGTCGCAACAAGTGTTACGTTAAAACTTACGAGTTTGTACGAGTTCATTAGTTTAATATACATTCCATATGTCTATATTCATCGCCATGTAAAATGTCATCTCGCCTAAGCTCATACTTCCTTTTCTATTCTATCATTGCACATAGTACTCCATGATGGTACAACCATCATGGAGTACGTATTCTCAAACACCCTATTATTTTTTCTATCCACTTCACATGTACTTTATTTTCCATTCGTATATGTGCTAATGTATATTTAAACTTTAACACCACGAGCTTTTTTATTTTCTTATGTAAAGTATATATCGAGTAGTAAGTGTAGTTGCAATACTTATAAAGTCATTGTAACCAATCCCATGCACTTTTCTTTTTACTATAAGCTTTTGATTTTAACATAAAATTATAAAAACCTTGAGAGGCATATAGCCCATCAAGGTTTCAAATTAATATAAGATTAACGCTCTTCACTATTCAGCAGTTTATTCAAATTTCAATCAAAAAATTACTATTGTAAGTAACTAGTAGAAGTAATATAATCAAAATCCTCAAAAGAGTTAACTAGGTTCTCGTACTCAAAATTGTAAATTAAAATAACAGCGTTATATAACTTATTTACGTTAACATATCCTCTAATTTTAGGTAGTATAATTTCCTCATATGAACACCCCTCTAATAAAGCAGAGATATTATCACTCTTTTCTTCTAATACCGCTTTTTCAATAAAATCCTCATCTGTTTCATCCATATCAATATTGAAATCTACAAAAAATTTAGAAGGTACAGACTCTCCGTCTTCATCGTATGTTAAATTGACGTATTTCTCTAACTGGTTTTGTGTTTTAATATTACCTAACCATATTGAAACCATTCCTTGCTTTTCCATAAATAACACACCCCTATTTTAATCTTAATCCTTCTGGCAATGATGAAATTCCACCCTCTAATCTATAGTAAGCCCAATTATTAAGTCTTCTAATAAATGTGTTATAGTCATTTGATGTATCAATAATTGCCAATAATTCATTATGTGCTTTTGTAGAACCTAATCCCCCATGAACGCCTTTAGGATTTACAAATTTAACATCAGATATTGCTGTTCTTAAATCTTTAATTTTTTCAGCACTTATATCCCAAAACTTGAATTGTGGAGCCCTCGATACTAAATGCCATTCATGTAAACCACCAGGTTCTCTAAGCTGACGTTCAATTTTCTTTCTAATCTTTTTATCTTTCCATAATCCATCCAATTCTGCACTAGAAAGAGAATTAAAGAAATCATTAAATTTGCCACTTTTTGCAGTCGGGATATCTTCTGTAGTTAATTTAGATATATTCTCTATCTTACTACCTTCACCCGTACCCTTAACAACCTTACTCTCCATATACTGATAAGCCTCTTTCAGAGAATACTGTCCTCCTGAGACATTTCCTACTCCAGCCATGGCGAAGCCTTTTCCCTCGCCTGGGATCCATTTGTATTCCAGTAATTTTTTTACTGCGTGCTGGATCTTTTCATTCCCCTGCAAGAAAGTTGTTTTTACGGTTGTGGCACCTTTGTTCCATAGATTGCCGATTTTGTCGGCAAATCCTTTTGCTGTCGAGGCTACAAAGTTTACACCTTCTGTTACTTTGTGGCTGGCTGTTTTTATGCCATCAACAGCTGCTTTTCCAGCTTTTCCGGCTACCATTGTTACGCCTTCGCCTAGTCTTTTTCCGGCTTTTACAATCGTCTTCCCAAAGCTAGAAGCGACATACTTTATTCCTTTTCCAGCAAGACTTGCCACTTTTCCAACAGGAACAAAGTTTAGGAGTGTCCAACCTGCGGCGATGAGTCTTTCTTTTGATGATAATTCTTTTCCTGTAATAGGGTCTTTACCGGTAACTGCACGAATTGCATCATTTACTCCGATGAATTCAGCTGCTCCTTCTATTCCCTTTTCCCACCATGATTTTTCATGTTTCTTTTCTTTTTTATGGGTTTCTTTCAATTTTTCATTTTGTTTCTTTTGATATTCTTCATCAGCTTGACGAAACTTTTGAGCGATACGCCGTAATTCTTTTTCTGTAACTTGTAAGTTACGTATGTAAGATTCCATGAGTCTCATTGATCTCATATATTCCCCATAAAAATGCTGACTCGTTGCTCCTTGCCATTGCATTTGAATACTAAACATAGATTGATTGAGATTTTGTTGTATCGTCTGGCTGTGTGTTTGCATCTCTGATATGTTTTTGGCAATTTGTTCGAGTTGTTCAGGTTTGACCTTAATCTCCAAACCTTCTCCCACCTTCCTCTATTTTATACCAAAAAGAAATAGAACTGCATCAATTTTTACTTATTCCCATTAGAAAAAACATCAAAAATACTGTTATCACAAACCGCTTCAATTTCTTCCTTTACAAATAATTTTTGAAATTTTGTTCCTGGGTTTAATATTACATTTGCCTCTAAATCTATCGTCTTTAATAATTCAACTGCATTCATAGAGACATACGGACATTCTTCTGGAATAACCATTTCTAAATGTTTCAAATCAGAATACAGTGGTAACATTAATCCTTCTTCCATTTCAAAATAATGAATTTGCAATTGTGTATTTTCAGTTGAAATCAAATTTCCTTCTTCATCTACAGTTGTATCGCCCTCTACCGAAGCAACAACGTACAAATTTGATTTCTGTAATATCTCATAAAAACGAACTCTTTTTTCTTCATTCTGTAAAGCCTCCACTAACGCCTCATCTAATGGACAAATTTCTAGTAAACTCATGAATTTTCACTCCTTATTTGAAATAAGTTCGCCACCTTACCTAGGGTAAGATGGCGAACTTTATTACTTTATTTTTTAGTAGCATTTTTTATCGCTTGTAGCCCATCATTTGCTTGGCTTCGAACGTCCTGCGGAACATGTTTATAATCCGCACGACTTACAAATTCGAAACACTGATATGCAGTATTTAAATCATTTCCCTTTAATGCATTTTGCCCAACAATAACCATCGTCTCTGCAATTTGTCTTATTTTCGCTTTACTTTGTTCATTTGTATATCCATTTTCAATAGCTGTATTTGCATAAACTAATGCAGTTGCAATATCTTTCACATTTGAGCTATTGCCATATTTCGCGAACGATTGACTTGCTACATTGAAATCATTCAGGTAATCAATAGAATTTCTAATTACGTCTTGGAAGCCAAGTCCTTGTGCACCAGGCGTTGTATACATTAATCGGTATAAATTCATAGCTCTTGCAGGATCAGATACTTCAAATCCACGTGCTTTATTTAATAACTTATTAAAAATGTTACTCATATCTCCTGCATTAGCTATACCACGTTCATAAGCTTGTCCATAATAATATAATGCATTCAATTGACTAGCTTCATCACTCTTACTATTTTCATAACTTGCTAAATTCAACAATTGAATACCTTCTAATTTCTTCGTTGCTTCCTTTATTTTCTCATTGAATCTTGCATCATCCACTATAGCTGATGAAATATCTTTTAAATATACAATTAATTCAAGGGATGGTTGAACAGATTTTTTAACTTCACTTTGCCATCCAGAATTCCCCTTTAAATTATTCCATTGCTCCATAGTTTGATTCCAAAGGAAGTTTGTATTTGTTTGTAATTTTTCAAATGCACGAGCATGTTTATTTCCATTACGAATAGAATTCGCCATATATAATACAGCGTTATAATAATCTTTCTCTACTAATGCCTGATCTGCCTTTACTTCTAACATTACAGGTAAAGATAACGATTTTGCCTTTTCTCTCTGCTCAACAACTACATTTTTAACATTTAAGATAAAGTGATAATTTTGTAATGCCACTTCTGCAGATGTCTCTTCTGCTTTTGATTTTGTTAATAAGTTCTCAATTGCATTTTTCAATTGATCCCGCAATGTGTTTTGTTCTTCACCTTTTGTCTGATCAATGTATTGATCTGCTAGTACAATTGCTTCTTTCCACTTCGCTTCGTTCATATACGCTGTTACCTGTTCAATCGCCCATTGTCCAGGTGTTTTTACTTCATCTTGCTTTGTACCATCTTTATTATCTTTTTGTTCCTCATTCTTTTTATCTTCTTTATTATTTTGTGCTTCTTCTTGTTTTGCATTTTCTTTATTCGTTTGTGCTTCTTCTTGTTTTACATCTTCTTTATTTGTTTTCGATTCTTCTGGCTTCGAATTTTCTTTATTCTCTTGTTTTTCTTCACCTTTTGATTGTTGTACTTCCTTTTCAGTCATTGCTTTTTCTTCTACATTTTTCTTTTGTTCTTTTCCTTGATTTAAAACTGGTACAGTTGGAACATCAACTTTCCCTTGTACCATTTGTTTCAATTCTTTTTCAAGCATTTGATTAAAAATATCTTGCACTCGATCGTAAGCTTGTTTTTGTAAGTCTTCATCAACGCCTTGTAATACAGAAGTTAATAAATAATATTTACTTAAAGCTGCATTTACATCTCGTTCTTCTTCTCTAAGCGCCGCATTAAAAATGTCTTTAGACAACTTTTCTATAACATATTTCTTATTTTCTTTAAAGCGTTCAAATTCTTGGTCATTAAACGCTGGATCTTGATATAAAGTTAATTGATTTCGAATATAAAATAGTTGCTCATATTTTGAACTAGCTACTTTTTCAAATTGAGCAGAATCCTGTGCTGCTAACAATAATGCTGCTTTATTGGCTTTGGCTGTCGAGGAGCTCTGAGAAATAAGCTGTAAATCATCACGTTCCGCCATTGTATTTGTCATACCATCAATTAATTTCAAATGATTTTGTGCCTTATAAAACTCTCCAAAAAACACCGCACTAGATTTCTCCCCATTTGCTGTATACCATTCTACAAGAATATCACCCGTTTTTGGTGATACTGTAATTGTGGGGTATGTTGGTTCTGGATCTGGTTTTGGTTTTTCTGTTCCAGTTCCTCCTGTTCCAGTTCCTCCTGTTCCAGTTCCTCCTGTTCCAGTTCCTTCTGTTCCAGTTCCTCCTGTTCCAGTTCCTCCTGTTCCAGTTCCT
>NZ_PCOB01000004.1:0-244716 GCF_002975115.1 Bacillus sp. MYb78 | reverse complement strand
CTGTTCCAGTTCCTCCTGTTCCAGTTCCTCCTGTTCCAGTTCCTTCTGTTCCAGTTCCTCCTGTTCCAGTTCCTTCTGTTCCAGTTCCTCCTGTTCCAGTTCCTTCTGTTCCAGTTCCTCCTGTTCCAGTTCCTTCTGTTCCAGTTCCTCCTGTTCCAGTTCCTTCTGTTCCAGTTCCTCCTGTTCCAGTTCCTCCTGTTCCGGTATTAGTTTTTGGTGGTTCTACAGTAGGTGTAGGTAATTGAACATTATCATTATTTTTAACTGGCTCCACCACAGGACCACCCATATTAGTTGGCAGTTCCGGCTTTTGTGGCGCTGGTGCATCTGATAATTTGATTAGTGGATCTTTCTTTTCCACCGACACATCATCTGGCTTATACGTCACTGGTGTAATTGGTGATTTATTATTTCCGATTAGGTCTGCTAAATTAACGTTTGGTTTTTCGCCAGGTTTGTCATCTTTTTTTGCAGGATCAGCAACTAAATTTGGGAACATAGACTGTAAATTGCTTCCTGTAATACGATCATCTTTTTTCTCTTCTGTATTACTTGCTAGTTTTACGGTTTCTCTTCCTGCTGTGCTAAATCCTTTGTCATACACAAGATATCCTGATGTTCCAAGTAAAGCTGCTGACATTACTGATATAGCAACTTTTTTCCCTAAATTATTATTGTTCTCTTCCATGCATTTTCCCCTTTTCCCATCTTTATTGAATCCAGCCGTTTGTTTTCATTTCTGTTAGTTTTTCTTGTGCTGCTCTTACTTCAGCTTCATTTTCATTTGCTTGTACTGTTTTTCTTAAGAAGCGGTTCGCTTCTTCATATTTTTTTTGTTTAATTTTGAACATCCCAAATGCAAAATTCACATGTGGATCTTCATCATTTTGCGAATATGCTTCTGCGAAAAATTTCTCGGCTTCATTTCCTTGTCCCACTTTATCGTATAAAATCCCTATATTCACAAGTGTATTTGTATCTCGGGTCCCACTGTTGACAACTCGATTATAAGCTTCTAATGCTTGTTGATACGCAGCATTACTTTTTCCACCATCTCGCGATTCGTAAAATTGACCAGCTTCATAATATACAATTCCTAGTTGATTTAGTAACTCTATATTTTTCATATCCTTTTGGATTGCAGCTTGTAATACTTGAGATGCTTGTTGATAATTCGCCTCTTTTTTCGCACTATCAATTAAATTTGTTTTATTCCAAAGCACATATAAGTTTGAAAGTTCAATTGTATATATAGCGTTCTTTGAATCTTGTGTAATAGCTTCTTTAAAGAACGATTCAGCTTTGTCTAACTGCACAGTTGCCGTAGCTAGTTGTCCTTTTAAATACGAAACAATCGCCTTATCTTCATTTGTTTTCGTGCTCATTTTGACGATAACGTCTTCCGCCTTTTCAAATTCTTTCATCTTCATATGACTTACAGCTAAATCTCTCATTGCATCTTTTTTATACGGTTCAATTCCTTTTGCATTATTCGCTAATGCTTGTTCGAAATTCGGAACTGCTTCTTGATATTTTCCAATGCGGAAATTTGCTGAAGCTAATAAATAGGCAGCTTCATTATTTTCTTTATCAATTTCTCTATCCTTTATTAATTTGGTAATATAGTCGATTGCAATTTTATTCTTTCCTTCAGCAACGTAAATTGTTGCTAATTGAAGATGCGCTTCGTCTTTTCCTTTCACTGCAATTGCATGACCAACAGCCTCTTCTGCAAGTTTATATTTTTTATCATGATAGGCTTGCCTTGCTTGTTCCATAAAGTGTTGATATTTAGCATTCGTTGTATAGAAGTAATACGCCGTAGCACCACCTATAACGACAATTGTAATTGAACCAATGATCAAAATACGTTTTTTATTTTTGCTCCACCATTTTGAAAAGGCAGACGGTTCTTTTTGTTCATGCGTTAATGTAAGAGGTTGATTCGATGCTTTTGCATTTAAAATTTCATCATCTATATCATATTCAACTTGTTTTTTTGTTTGTTTTCGGCTCTGTAGAATGCTATTTGGAACTGTAATTGTAGCTGCTGCTTCCGTAAATGATGTTTCTTGTTCTTCTTTTATCTCCTCAATAATGCTTTCAATTTCCTTTTTTAACGCATGATCAATGTTTGGAAATTGTACGATTCGTGAATAGACGAAACAAGCAAATTCTGCATTGTTTTCTCTCTCCAATTCAGTAGCTAGTTCCAAATAACTTTGTAGCACCTTTTTTGAGTTTATTCCAGGCTCTTGACTCTCTATTGTTTGAATGATATATGCGAGTTCTTGTTTTAGAGCAGTTGATGGATTAAGTGAATTGAAAATTGTTTTATATTCATATAATGCCGCTTGCTTAAATCCTCTCTCTTCTAATAATCTTGCAATTTCCAAACATTTCGATACAAAAAGAGACTGTTCTTGTTCTGACTGCTTTTCTGTATCAATTTTTATTATCTCTCTTGCACTATTAAATGCATCGTGCCATTGTGCAAAGCTTGGACATTCTGCAAAAGTTTTACTATTCCATGCCTGCTTAAATAACTGTGCAATTTCCCCATTCCATTGATTATGTAATACTTGCTGAAGTAATGCATATCTTTCACATTCTGTCTGCATTTCTTCCGTTTTAAAGTAACTTGCATCAGTCCATTTTTTATTTCGAACTTCTTCACTACACCAACTTAATATTTCTCCTAATAATATAGCACCAGCAAATCGATCGGCTTCTTTTTGCCATACTCCACTTGTCAAATACTTTGGTGCGTAACCCGCTGAACCTGCTGGCAATAATGAAGGTCTTTTCGTTTTTGGGCCATACATTTGCTCAACATCAACAAGCTCAATACGGTGTTGACCTTCAATAGGATTTTCACTTAGAAAAGGTATTAGTACGTTACTAGATGACAAGTCATTATGAGCAATCTCATTTTCTTCCATTATCTTAAGTGTTGTTAGAAATGCCTCTGCAATAAAAAAACATTGTTGCTTTGATAGCATTCGTTGCTCTTGTAAAATATCAGCCCAAGTTGGCCCTTCAATCCAAGGCATCACAATACTATTCGCAAGATCTTCTGACTTTTCAATTACAGATGTATGTTCTTCTTTTGTAACAATGTAGCGTGAACATACTTTAAGACCCGCTAAGGAAGAAAGTGGTTTCAAAAATACTAATTGATGTTTTTCATCACGATAGCGTTCCTTAAAAACTTTTAATGCTATTCGTTCTACACTATTTTCATGTTGTAGCTGATATACCGTTCCTTGTCTACCTTCTTGCCCATATGGCATATCAATTCCCATAACTGCTGGATGCTTTGAAAAATGATACGCATCTTTATTTAAAATAATTTTTTCTCCTACTTCTGGCCTGAATCCCATTTTATCCCCTTGCTCTCATATGACGATTTTTAAAGAAAAGACCAGGAACAATAGCTCCTGGTCTTTTGCAATTGTTCTGCTATTAATATGAGCTATCCGCGTTACGGAAGTTAGTAGCAATGTTTTTCAAATCAGTAGAAATATGTTCTAGAATCGGAATGTATTTTTGCATTTCTTGTCTAGCACTTTCAAAGTTCGCTCTGAACTTATCTTGTGTTGCCCCAGACCATTGTCCCTCTAAACTCTGAATTTCATTTCCAAGGTTATTGATTTGTTGTTGAGCTTCAGCTGCTGCGTTTGTAAAGCGTCCAGCGATTTGATCAAGTTGTTCAGGTGTAATTTTAATTTCTGCCATTCTGCTTTTCCCCTTTCAATCTATTAATATCATAACAATTAGATTATAAACTATATTCACACTATTTTTAAAGGGTTAGTTTACAAAAAAATAGTATTTTTTTGCAAATTACCCCAGTTTTATATTTTTTCTGTCGATTCTAACCATTTTCTAGCAATCTTTTTTGTTAAATCATGTAGTAAATGTAGTGGTGTAAAAGCACATTTTACTTTCATAGGTTTCCTGCGTACAAAATATCCTTCCCCACTCTGGAATTCTTGATCCATTTCCGTATGCTTGAGCTTTATATTAAAGAAATACACATCATTATTTTGCGTAGTGCCTAATAAATAACTACAGCTTCGTTTTCTGATTTCCGCAAACCATTTTTCATGTGAATAATTAGTTACACTTGAAGTTGTAGCAGCTGCAACAAAATGGATCCCTTTATTTCTTCCATTTTGAACAATTTGCTCTATTTTATTTTTCGCATCAAAATCAGTAGATAATAACGCCAGCATTTGATCAATATCATCAATAACAATAATAATCCTTGAATATGGAAATTTCATTTTTTCATTTGGATTTAAAGACGGCATGACCACTTCTCTATTATTTATTACTTCTAGCAGCTCATCTAACATTTCTTTTAATTGCATTCCATCTGTAATTCGCTTTTTAACATGTGGTAATTCTCCAAGAGCCAAAATACCCGTTGTTTTTTCACTTAAATCAATCATGAATAATTCAATTTCTTCAGGTGCATGTTGATAGGTAAGAGAAAAAATTAGTGTTTGTAATAAAGATGTCTTACCACCTTCAATTCTTCCTCCAATGAAAATATTTGTCATTTCCTCCAATGAAAAGTTTTGCAAGCGAATATCTTCTGTTTCGATACCTACACAAATTTGTGACGATTCTGATTGCTCTAGCATGTCTTCAATAAACAACTGTTTCGGAACCATTGGAATTGATTTTGCTTTCTCTCCAGTCCATGCTCCATTCATTTTTTGAATAATTGTTTTTAATTGCTTAGAATATTCCAATTCATTTTCTCCAATGAAAGGCAATGCTGCTTGGAATAGTTCTGGGGGCTGCCCTTTCGCTAAACCACGTCCAGATGGTACATCAATTAATGGGAAGTTTGGTCTTCCAACTAAACTATAATATTCTGTTCTATCTTGTAATTCAAACGAAATTGCCATCGGAATATTGTTACGAACACGGTCAAACATATCAGTTGTTTGGTTGAGTGATAAATGAAAAGAAATACCGTACGTACTTGATTCACGTAATAATTGCTCTAAAATTTCATTTTCCTTCTCATACTCACTACGGAACCTAATATAACCATCTATCATTACGACAATAGCTGGAATCTTTGTTTCTACCATTCGGTTATACATCGCGAAAGATTTTGCTCCCCTATCAGAAAAACATTCTTTTCGATATGTGACTTCCTTCTTCAAAAAGCTAAACAACCGTTTCATTTTTTCAACTTCGTCTTCTTGTACAATTCCACCCACATGTGGTAAATCTCTAAAGTCTAAAAACATGCGACCAAAATCAACTACATAGAAGTTTACTTCCTCTGGTGTATGAGACAATGCCAGAGACATAATAATTGTTTGTAATAGAGTCGTTTTTCCTGTACCTGGCATACCGTAAATATTTAAATGCCCCTCTTGAACATCTAATTTCAAAGGATACTGCGCTTGATTTGCCACATCGTCGATTAGTCCTACCGTTAACTGCAATTTATCTTCTCTTTGCTTCCATACATCCGCATTCCAATTCTCTATTTCATAGAATTGATTTAATAATAGTTTCTCTGGTAAAGGTGCTAACCAAGGTCCTGGCAACGCTGTAATATTTTCTTTTTCGGATACGTTCTGTACATATTGAATAAAAGCTTGTAATTGCTTTGGACTATTTGTCATTGGTTTTGGACGCTTTTTCACTTTTATTCTTTCACCCGAGAGCTTAACTTCTGTAAAATCAACAATATCAAGAACTTTCTCTTCATCTGGATTATAAGGTGCTCCGCTCCATGCTGATTGGAATAATTCCAATACTTCATTGCTACCAACTTGGAGATACCCTCGTCCTGGTACATTGATTTTTGATGCATCTGGAATCTTTAACATTTCACGACTATCCGCATCATCTTGGACACGTAAACAAATTCGAAAACGCGAGTTACTCCAAATCTTGTCATTTACAACCCCCGAAGGTTTTTGGGTTGCTAATAATAAGTGAACTCCTAATGTCCTTCCTATTGCAGCGACACTAATTAGCTCGTCCATAAATTCTGGTTGTTCCTTTTTCATTTGAGCAAACTCATCAATGACAATAAATAAATGTGGCAAAGGTTCTTTTTCACGCCAGCTTGTTTCATAATATTCATCTAAATGTTGAACATTCCCAGCCTGAATAAACAATTTTTGTCTTCTCTCTAATTCCGCCTTTAATGATATTCTTGCACGCTCAATTAAGTTCGGATCTTCTAAGTTTGTAATAGATGCGATAATATGTGGTAATCCTGCAAATGTGTTTGACATTCCGCCACCCTTATAATCGATAAGCATAAATGCCATCTCATGAGGGTGATAGGTAGCCGCTAATGCGGCTATAATAGACTGAATCACTTCACTTTTCCCTGAACCTGTTGTACCAGCCATTAAACCATGCGGACCATGTCCTTTCTTCTCAATTTTATCGTGAATATTTAGAAACACAGGTTTACTTCCTTCTCTTACACCGATTGGAACCGGCAATGAAGTCGGATATCGATTTTTATCCCATCTCTCTAGCACTTGTAACTCTTCCATTTTTTTCACTTGAAACAAATCTAAAAAAGTTAATACTTTCGGTATGTTAGCCGCTGTAGAACTTTTCATTCGAATAGGAGCAATACTTCGCGCACCTGATTCACATCGTTCGAATGAAAGTCGGTCTACTTTAAAACTAGCACGCGTTGTCCCGCTATTTTCAGCTGAGCTTGAAAATGTTTCTACTAACTCACCATTTTCTCCGTTTAAGCTAATAACAAGATCACATTCCATCGGCAATCGTTCTCTCTGTTCTGCAAATATAAACGTAGATGCTCCGACACTTTCTCCTTCTCTAAGTAACATTGGAATTAGAGGATCATCCTCTAAAAACTCTCTCGCAGATAAGAAAAATACATAAATTGGGATTAAAGGTATTTTCGCATCCGCCTGTGCAGAGGAATTATAAATTCTACGCATATTAAGTGGTGTGAACAACGCTTCAGCTAATTTCTGAGCGTCTTGTTGATTTTCAGATAGAAAACGCATACTCCTCTGCTCATCCCATACATGAGGAAGCCATCTCATCCAATCCCATTGTTTTTTCTCCTTCTCATGATAAAAGGCTGCTATTTTCACTTCATTTGGCGCATGATGTGTCATAATTTGCGTCGTTACAATTCGAATAAAGTTCAACCTATCCTCTTTATTTCCAACTACACCGATTACATCATTTTTTTTCAAAGATATTGAAATATGTCCATTAGGAATTGTAGTAAAATCCCTTTTGACATTTTGTGCTTCTGTAACTAATGGATTTTCTTCGTAGCCTTTCTGCTCAGGCACTTTCAACTCTACAAGGAATGGCCTTTCCCCCGTTCCAATACGAATATCTAAAAAATCTGGGCTTTCGGGTGTTCGCTCCCATAAGTTACTTTCTTGATTTTCAATTCTTTGCACACTTTTTAATGGACTTGGATTTTGTGTAATTAAATACTTTGCTTGTTCAACCTTTAACGTATCTAATTCCACTCGACGCTTTTGAATTTGCTCTAAGTATCTTGTTTGTAATTGTTCAACCATTTGACGATGTTCTTTCTTTCTACGTAAATGCCCCATCGATGTAAATATATATGACCCTAACATAGGAATACTAGAAACCATCATAAGAGGCATATAGCTTGAATTCATTTTCATAACCTTCATCATCACAAAGTATAATACTAGCGTCAAAATTGTCATCGCCGCTGGCAATATCATCGTTTCAATTGAAAATTTCGGCTCCTCCGGTATATTCGGTGGATCATGAATAATAACATTCCCTGTTGGTATATCTACTTTCACACGCGGAGAGCGTTGAAAATACGGTGATTTTTGCACAAAACATTTCTCCTTCCCCATCCAAAAACTATTACTCAATGATTTTCCATACATAATCTTCTTCACTAGAAGACATATCTTGTTTAACAGGTTCATTATAAACTTCTTCTGCTGGCATCATTTCAAAAGAAGGGATAATTGCTCCTTTTTTATGTAGCATTACATATTGTCCGTCCCACACATCATTATCGCGTAACGTTTCATCATTTCGAATAGAATGCCACTCTTCTTTATCTTTTGCCACTCTAATTTCATAGATCTCGCTTAATGCTTCATCTATTTTTTCATGATGTAAAATCGCTTCAATAATTTGCACCACTTTTACGTCATTTGGAATTGCAATATCAATTTCTTCATTTGACTGTTTTATGTATGTCACAATAATCTCTTCCACATTTATTCACCTTTTTCTCCATCATGTTTGTTACCAAGAAACATCTAAAAATGAAATATCATCGCTTGTCGGAGAGTTCTGTGCCCTCTCAATTTCTTTTAACACTTCCTCAAAATTATACTGCATAAGCGGCACAAGTCCGTCTGAGTGAATAACTATCCGATTAGCTTCTTGCCTAGATAATGCCTTTGAAAAAACCGCCAATTCCCCACCAATAATGCCTCGCTGTGTAGACCATCTTTTCTCTATATTTCTATTAAACTTCATTATATTCGAACAATTCTCCTTATCTTGAAACAATTGTACAAATGAATCACCATGTGTAACTATCGTTATTTGTACTTTATCTTGATTTGGAATGAGTTCTATTTTCCCGCCAATAAACATCGTTTCACTACCTTTTGTTCGCTTTTCTTCCAAAACATCAAGTAGTAACCACGGTGTTTCTTCTGGCAAGCGAAATGCACTCACTTCCTCTGAAGCTTCTTCTATCCAATTATTTAACTGTTCATTTAATAATGTAGCAATATCCAGTCCACTTTCTTGACATGTATCAAACAAGTTTACTAACTTCATACCAAGAAATTTCGCAGCGATTTCACCATGAAAAGACATTCCTACACCATCACATAATGCAAAGGTAACACTAGTCCCATTATCTTGAAATATAAGAAAATCTTGTCCACTCTCATTTAAGTCTTGCGTTTCTTTAGCTCTTACGTAACTATATCGATATGTAAAATTTTCACCTTTCTTCTCTTGTAATACTGTTTCTTTTTCTTGCGACAGGATATACTTCACTATTTTTCTCCCTCCTATCGAACCGGCGTTGCAGCAGACATTTGAAATCCAAGTGATACTAAATCTGCATTTGTACCTGGAAACATCATCACTGCACCATCCCCAATATGAAAACCATACTCAGTCATCATCTCACGATAACTTTGAGGGATAGGAGAGGAAAGTCGTTGCAACTTTGCACCATATTCATCCGTAATTTCTGTATGTGGCATAATCCCTTCCCACTTCTTTATACTAGTAATTTGTTCTTGCATAATTTCATCCGAAATAAAGATATTTTCAATTAGTACATTTCCATCAGGTACAGACATATTCATAATTCTTCGCACAATTAATTCTGGATCTTCGCCAGTTGAAGCACCATCTGTCATATGACAAACAACAGGAGCTGGCCCATCTTGTAAATTCGGTAATTCCTTTTGCAATAACTTCTCCACTACAGAGAAAGCCTTTGCTGTATCAGTTAAACGATGCGTTTGAATTTTTTCTAGTGGACGTAGTCTTGCTACTTCATCTATTGTTTTCACCCCACCCAAAAGATCAAAAACTTGATCGCTATAAGCTAAAATAGATAACTTATATCTTGGAAGCAATCGACTACCTTTTGTCGAACGAAATACCATTTGGCGAATTGCTAAAGAAAGAGCATCCGTTACAATGTCAATTCTCCTTTTTTCTTCTCCCTCTACATCCATCATTTGATTCATTGATGCGCTTACATCAAGAAGATAGATTATATAAGCTGGTGTTTGTTGTGTTGCTTGAGTTTGATATAACATGTTTCATACCCTTCCATCCATTATTATATGAACTTTTTTTATATTCACATTTCATTATAACTTATGAATTTTCTTTTTCTCAATTTATTATAAAATGTTCTCGATATAATTTACATATTTTCACACAAAAAGATATTTTTCTTCTCTTTAACTTATGTTTAAATATACAAAACCCTTCTATATTCATAGAAGGGTTTTAATATTATGGTATAAGACGAGTACAATCTCTCGGAAAAGCACTAGCCTCTCGTACATTTGTTAATTCTAATATTTTATATACAATCCTTTCTAACCCAATCCCGAAACCTCCATGCGGGGGACAACCGTATCGGAATGTATTTAAATAAGATTGAAATTTCTCTGGGTGTAATCCTTTTTCTTTAAACGAAGCGAGTAACATTTCATAATTATGAATTCGCTGTGCCCCTGACGTTATTTCTAGCCCTTTATATAATAAGTCGAATGAATCAGTAATAGCTGGATTCTCTTTATTTTGCATCGTATACATCGGTCTCGCTTCTTTCGGATAATGTGTAATGAAAACAAATTCACTATTATATGTTTCCTTTACATATTTCCCTAGTAACTTTTCACCTTCTGTATCTAAATCCCCTACAGGAGATTCTTTACGATACTTACTTTTCAAAATTTCTTGTGCTTCTAACAATGTAATTTTAGGTATTTCAGTAATAACAGGTACTTCTATTTGTAATAGTTGTAGTTCTATTTCACATTTTTTCGCTACTTGTTGAAACATATATCGTAAAACATCCGTTTCTAGTTGCATCACTTCATAAAAATCATGAATAAAACCAAGCTCTACGTCTAACGATATATATTCATTCAAATGACGGGAAGAATTATGATGTTCCGCTCTATATACAGGTGCAATTTCAAAAACTCGTTCTAAGCCACCCGCTACCATCATTTGCTTATAGAACTGTGGTGATTGTGCTAAATAAGCTTCTTTTTGGAAGTATGGAAGCTTAAAAACATTTGCTCCTCCTTCTGCCCCTTGTGAAACAATTTTCGGAGTAAATATACGTGTGAAATCGTTCTCTATTAGAAATTCACTAAAGCTCTGAACGAGTGTAGATTTCACTTTAAAAATCGCTGCAGTTCGCTCATGCCTTAATGATATTACCCGCTCATTAAGTAGTTGATCTAAGCCAACTTGTAACTTCTTTTTATTTATTTCAAATGGAAGTGGCTCTGCACCGTTTATTACTTTCACTTCATGAGCAAGTACTTCAATACCCAATTCCGTTTTCGACGTCTCGACTATCTCACCGATTACATGGACAACACTTTCTACATCAACTTTATATCCGGCCAATTCATTTTCTAATACACATTGAATTACTCCTGTTCTGTCCCGTAATAATAAAAAACTAACATTTCCAAGGTGCCGAATTTTTTTTACCCATCCTTGAAGTAATACAACCTTTCCACTTTGCTTTGTACATTCTTTTGTGAGTGAACGCTTCATTATTGAATCCATTATTTTTCCCTCCAGTAATTTTATATTTATTTACGTTATTGTTGTCATCGTCATCATCCACGGTCACTCACCCCCTTTCAAAGAATACAAAAATCCGCCCCTATAAATAGGGACGGATTTTTTTCCGCGGTACCACCCAAATTGTCATACTGACCATCTTAGCCCTGATAACGGTAGGTACCGTTTGCTTTTACTAATAATCACGTTCAAAGCAACACTCACAGGTGTCTTTCCATCATGCGGTATCGCAACCTTCCCAGCAACCGGCTGCTCTCTGTAGACCTTTGCACCATGTACTTTTCCTGATCATCACTTTTTATATTTACAGAGTATTCTAACTCTTCATCCTATAAAATGCAAGCACTTTTAAATATATTTTGATTTTTCACATCCAGTTTTGTACAATCTCCTCTAAAGCCATTCCACGTGAACCTTTCAGTAAAACAACATCTTTTTTCGTTATAACTTTCAATACTTCCTCTGCTATTTTGGCTTTATTATCAAATGACTTTATTTTTCCTGTATGATAGTTCTTTCTTGCTTCTTCCGCTACAATTTTGGCTAACTCTCCATACGTAAATACATATTGAATGCTCTCCTCATTTAACATTTCACCAATTTCTCTATGATATGTTTCAGCTTTCTTGCCTAACTCCAACATATCCCCAATCACTATAATTTTTTTCTTATAGGCATTTAATTTCTGCAACGTTTCAATTGCAGCCTTCATGGAGGAAGGACTGGCATTCCATGCATCGTTAATAATTGTAAAACCTGTTTTAGCGGTTAAAAACTGAAAGCGCATTTGTGTAATGTTTATTTGCTGCAATGCTTCTTGTATTTTTTCTATAGGGACTTTGTAAAATTGACCTACAGCGATTCCGACAATCGTATTAAAAATATTATGTTTTCCATGTAAGGGAACATCGTACTGTATTTTTGAATGATTTAATTTAAAATGAACACCATATTCATCTAATTGTACGTTCGTTGGAAACAAATCATTTGTATACTTTCCACCAAACGACTTACCTTCTATACCTAGCATATTAATATTTTGAGAAAGTAATGGCTCATCACCATTATATAAGAACAGTCCACCGTCATTTAATCCGTCTACAATTTCAAATTTAGCCTTCGCAATCTCTTCTCTTGATCCAAGCGTTTCTAAGTGTGACTGTCCAATCATTGTAATGATCGCTACATCTGGCTGTGCTATTTGTGCTAAGTTTCGAATTTGTCCCGTTTCGCTCATTCCCATTTCAAGTATTAAAAACTCTGTATCCTGTTTCATTTCTAAAATCGTTAGTGGTAAACCAATTTGACTATTTAAATTCCCCTTCGTTTTATGCACACGATAAGTTGTACTTAATATCGTGCTTATTATATCTTTTACCATTGTCTTTCCATTACTACCAGTAATTCCGATAACTTTCACATTACTTGTCTTTCGGTAATATCGCGCTATTTTTTGCAGTGCAAGTAATGTGTCATCTACAAAAATAATCGGTATTCCTTTTGGAGGATCACCGTAAGACTTTTTCCATAAAGAAGCAGCCGCACCTTTTTCCATCGCTTCTTTTACATAATCATGTCCATCTTTCACCCTAATAATCGGAACAAACAAATTCCCTTTCGTAATTTTTTTAGAGTCAATACAGACGCCTTGCATCTCTATATAATGAAATGATTCTTGTAATCCTTCACCATTTACTATCTCTTCCAATTTATTCAATTGTAGTTGAATCAAATCGTCACCTTTTTCCAATTTTTACATAAAACCCAATTTATTTACGCATATTAATAAAAAATTTTATAGCGAGGTGTGTATATGCAAAAAGCAATTAGTTTCTTTCTCCTATTGTTTTGCCTAATTGTAGTAAACGAAACATACGCCTATTCACCAAAATCTTTACCAATCTCTCAAAACTCTGATCAATGGCAAGTGAATATTGATAAACCGAAAAAAACAAACAAGAATATGCTTCAAGCTAAAAAAGATGAATTTCAAACATATCATTTTTCAGTAAAGAATGTTGGGAATAGTGAGGTATATAACGTAAACGTCGAAGTATTCCGCAACGAACCAAATAAGAAAACGAAATATGAACTCTTTTCCCTAAAGGAAAGTCGTTTAGCAAGTGGAAAAACTGGATTTGAACACGCTAATTTACCTGTTGCTACAAAAGCGGATGAGGTTGATGTTATTATTACATGGCAAGAACACCCATTCCGATCGATGCGAAATGGTCAAAAAGTTGAATCTAGAAAATTTAAAGAGCATTTTGTTTTTAAAGAAGCTAAAAAGTAAATGGGATCCGGATATATTCACACTAACATTGATATAGCTTTATTTACTAGTACCAGTTCGTAAGCAAATTAAAAAGTCGTGGCTTAATGCCACGACTTTTTATATTAATTCGTACTAATGCCTCTCGCTGCCCAAATGCGATCGATATCAGCAGCATGTTGTCCGCCATATAAAAGAGCATCCGCTTGCTTAATCGCTTTCGCTCCATCACTGAATTTAGAGTTTGGTGTTAATGACCAGTGTGATTGTAAAATGATTTTCGTTGCTACATCACGGCCAAAAGCTTGTGCCATTTCGTATTGACCTTGAGCCCAAATTTCACCATCATCATGCACTTCATTCGTTATATCTTTCGGATATACTTTATTCGTATCTAATCGGCGTAAGCATGTTGGATCTGAACTAGAATAAGCTGTCGCATCCCATTCTCCAACACATGCTTTACCATATCCAGTAGTCGATACTGCATCTTCATATGTAGCACCTAAGAAGTCGCCAAATCCTTCTCCCATCGCTCCACCTTCTGCTGAACTACCAAAGCCAGGAACTTGGTTATCTTGAATCGAATGCCCATATTCATGTGCGATAATACCAGCATCTTCTGCATCATCAACACCGCCAGTACCGAAAGTTAAAGCTTTTGTTGATGGAGAATAGAATGAGTTATCATCAGTTGTACCATTAACATTCACTTTTATCGAACGGTTATTAATATTTTTAAAACCTAGACTTTGAATGTAACGTTGCAATGTATCGATATGATAGTACGACATAACATCTTCAAAGCTATCATTTGCGCGTGTATAGTTAAATTGTAAATTCGTAGATTTTGTTTTCGCTTTTGAAGAAATCGTTACATATTCTCCAATTAAAAATCCTGTTCCATCTAAACCTTTTAACGTAACAGTTTTCAGTTGGTTCGTTAGAGCTGTTGAATCTGCATCGTTATTATCTTTTAAGCCTACTTTACTACCGCTAGATACGACTGGGTTAGGTAAAAATACTTTTCCTGACCCTTCAGCTTTTCGGTTTATATCAACCTTTTTAATTAACTTTCCATTTTCTGCATCAATAAATGTTTCCCATGCACCAAATGGATTATTAGAATGGACTACAACTTTATATACTGGACGAGCAATTCCTTCTTCAACAATATATCCGAACTCTTTATCTGTAGGAGCCCATAAATTTTGCTCACTTGCTTCTCCAACATACGCCATTGATTTTTGTATTGCATCTTTTTCACTAATTTTTGTCGTTACTTCCTTCACACCTGTAACAGGCTGATAATCAGAAACAGCGAGTACTCCCTTTCCCTCTCCATTAAGAGTAACTGTAATTTGTTTTGAAAATACAGGCGCACCGTTAACAACTTGTTGGAACCTAACATATGAAGCTACTGACGTTTCTGTTGTAGAAATATATTGCAAGTCTGAAAGGTCTGTTTTCAATCCATACTGCGCAGCATTTTCTTTTAAATATTCAGTTGCTTTTTTCTGTGGCGAATAAGCTTCTAACTTTACTTGCTGTTGTTTTTCCAATGCCGAAACCGTAGAAATCGTCCCCATTACTAACGGTACAGTCATTGCCATTGCCACCATTTTTTTATTAAACATAGAACCACTCCCCCTAATAAAGTAGCTCAACCTTATCCCATTACCACTAGGCAATCATTCCCCACAAAATGGGGGGATAAAAATTGAATCTACGAGTAATTCTCTATAAACACTTCTATTACCTTTTCATTTAGGGTAAGTGAAATTTTCTCAATATTTATGTGTAAAGTGAACACAATACTTTAGAAATATATTTCTAAAGCAATTCCTTAACTCTTAAGCTTTTTAAATGACTTTGTAAAAAAATAGGCTACTTTTTACCTAACGATAGGTTGAAAAAAATATTAATGAATGATACGATTTATATAACCTTTTTTTAGGAGGCTTTATTATGAGCAAAAGTGAAGAAACACTCTCTTCAATTATGGAAGCAAGCTATCGACTGTTTGCCGGACATGGTATTACCAAAACGACTTATTCAATGATTGCTGAAGAAGTCGGAATTGCTAAACCGTCCATTTATTATTACTTTAAATCTAAAGATGCATTAATCGAATGTATTTTCACAGAATTATGTGCTGCGATGCAGTTTTCTTCCTTCTTCCATACAGAAGAGTTTACGAAAGAAAATTTTATTGACAAATGCATTGAAATTGGATTCAAAATAATTGATGAACAGCAGAACGATCCTTATTTTAATCGTGTGTTGCAAGAATATGTATTACTATCTTCAAGAAATGATATGTACAAAGATCGATTACTAACTGTGCAAACAGAATATTTACAAGGATTTGAATCCCTCCTTACAAAAGCAAATGAGCTTCAATTGATTGAAAATAAAAATCTAGTTTCAAAAGCTCATATGTTAGCATTAGTGCTTGATAATGTCGGGAATTTTATGATGTTACATGTGGATATAGATTATAGACAAATATGGATGGAAGCTGTAAACAGTATTTTTGAAAGAAGGGATTGAATTGAATACTAAAAAACGAATTATCGGCTTAGACTTTGCTAGAGCTTTGGCGATGTTTGGTATGCTGCTTGTTAATTTTATGGTGATAACAGGTGCAGAAGGAAATGGTCCCCCATTTTTAATAACTTTCATGTCACTTTTTGAAGGTAGAGCTTCTGCCTTGTTTGTTATACTTGCTGGAATTGGCATATCTTTAATGACTAGATCATCTGTTGCTAGAAATGAAAAAATAAAAATTTCTAATAGCCGAAAAATCATCTGGAAACGGGCACTATTCTTATTTATTTTAGGATTATTTTTATACGTAATGGAGTGGACTGGGGATATATTACACTACTACGGTGTTTACCTTTTCGTTGCTGCATTACTCATTACAGTCCGAAAAAAAGCATTACTCTTGTTATCTATTATTATCCTACTCTTGGCACAATCTCTTCAGCTTACTTTCAATACTTTCGAAGGTTGGGGAGGCCCTACTCCATTTATAAACTATGTAGACTTCTGGACAATAAACGGTTTTCTTCGCAATTTATTCTTTAATGGTTATCACCCTTTTTTCCCATGGTTTTCGTTCTTCTTAATCGGTATGATAATTGGAAGATTAGATCTTCATAATAAAAAGATTAGAGATAGGTTGCTCTTGCTCGGTATTACATTCACCATACTGATAGAACTTTTATCAAAAGGGCTCACATACTACTTCATTCCACACATTGGCAAAGAAGCTGCTACATTTTTGTTTAATACAGGACCCATTTTACCAAATATATTATATATTTTATCTGCTACAGGATCCGCTATTGCTATATTAATACTTTGTCTCTATTCCGCTGAAAAATATGAAAATAATTGGTTTGTTACTTCCATTATACAAACAGGTCAATTAACATTAACTCATTATGTAAGTCATGTATTTATCGGTATTGGAGCATTAATTCTATTCGATAGAATGGAACATCAAACACTACTTTTCGTTTTATTATTTGCTACTATATTTTTCATTTTCAGTATTTTGTTTAGCGTATTATGGAGAAAGAAATTTTCTAGAGGGCCTATTGAATGGATTATGAGGAAATTAGCTAGTTAATTTACCTCCATACGAAAAAGGAAGTTGGAATCATTCCAACTTCCTTTTTTCTTTAATTAGCTGCACTTAATTTAATTCTAAGTTTTGTTTCACCTAAAGAAAGTTCATCGTCTTCGTTCGTTAAGTGACCAAATGTAAATTGTTTAACGAGTAAGTTTTCTTCCAATAAATCTTTATGGTTCGTTAACGTTCGTTGTAGTTCTTCTTCTGTATCGAGAATAACATCGACTCGTAAATTAACTGGTAAATTCAACTGTTTACGATATTCTTGAACCGCACGAATGAATTCACGCGCTACTCCTTCTTGTAACAATTCTTCCGTTACATTCGTATCTAACATAACCGTATATTGTCCGTTAGTCGTGTTAGAGAATCCTGATTTTGCAACTTTCTCAACTAACACATCTTCAGCAGTTACAACTACTTCTTCTCCTGGTGTTGCTTCGTAAACTGCTCTTTCTGTTGCTACAAAGTTTTGTACTTCTTCTTGTGATAATTGTTTTAGCCAACCATTCACTGCATTCACATTTTTACCGAATTTCGGCCCCGCTGTTTTAAAATTGAGCTTCAATTGATATGATGTGTATTTTGTTTCATCGAGTTCAACATGGAACGCTTTTACATTTAACTCATCCATAACGATATCACGATAAGATTCCCAATCCATATCATTCTCGTTATGCTCAAGTAATACAAGTTCTGCTAGCGGCTGTTTTACTTTTAAAGAATGCTGATTACGGTTACTTCTTCCAAGTTCAACAACTTGTAAAACAGCATCCATTTCCGCTTCTAATTTCGGCTGAAGTAGTGATTCATTTACAACTGGATAATCAGCTAAATGAACGCTACTTCCTTCTAAATTAAGATGAATGTCTTCCGCGACAAACGGTGTGAATGGTGCAATTAATTTACTAATTGTTACAAGTACTTCATGAAGTGTCTCATACGCAGCAGCTTTTTCAGCGTTCATACCAGATTCCCAGAAACGATTACGTGAGCGTCTTACATACCAGTTACTCACTTCATCTACAAGTACTGCAATTTCACGAGCTGCATTCGTAAATTGATAATCATCAAGTGCTGTTCTCACTTTTTTCGTTGTACTATGCAATCTTGATAATACCCATTCGTCTAATTTCGTACGCTTTACATCATACGTTTCTTTCGGGTTATACTCATCTAAATTTGCATATAAAACGTAGAAGCTATACACATTGACTAATGTATCTACAAATTTAGATTTCGCTTCCAGTACGGTTCTTTCAGAAAAACGCTTCGCATTCCACGGAGCACTATCAACAAGTAAAGCCCATCTTAGCGCATCTGCACCAAACTTATCTACTAAATCAACTGGATCTAGTGCATTTCCTTTGCTTTTAGACATTTTCTGCCCTTCTTCATCTAAAACATGCCCTAGTGATAACACTCGTTTATACGGTACTTTTCCTGTATATAGTGCTGATACTGCTAATAAACTATAAAACCAGCCGCGTGTTTGATCAATTCCTTCTGCAATAACATCAGCTGGAAACTGCTCTTCAAATAACTCTTTATTTTCAAATGGGTAATGATATTGTGCAAATGGCATGGAACCACTATCAAACCAAACATCAATTACTTCTGGTGTACGATTCATTGTGCCTCCGCATTTTTCGCAGCAGACTTGCACTTCATCTACATACGGCTTATGCAATTCCAAATCTTCTGGTGTTTCGTTCGTACTATGCTTTCTTAATTCAGCAATGCTCTTCGGTGCGAACTGATGATTACAACTTTCACATTCCCATACGTTTAATGGCGTTCCCCAATATCTATTTCGGCTAATATTCCAGTCCACCATATTTTCTAAAAACTTACCAAAACGTCCATGTTTCATATGATCCGGATACCAAGTAACAGAATCATTATTTTGTAAAAAGGTATCTTTAATTGCAGTTGTTCGAATTAACCAACTTTCTCCTGCATAATAAAGTAGTGGTGAATCACAACGCCAGCAATGCGGATAGCTATGTTCATATTTTTCTTTATGATACAGTAAACCTTCCTTAGCTAAATAACGAACGATATCCACGTCACAATCTTTTACAAATTTCCCTTTCAAAAATGGTACTGCTTCTGTATACTCACCTTTTTCATCTACAACGTGCAAGAATGACAATCCTTCACTTTGAACGACTCTATAATCGTCTTCTCCATATGCTGGAGCAATATGAACAAGTCCTGTACCACTATCCGCTGTTACAAAATCTGCTGCGATAACACGGTAACCATTTGTAACTTCTTTCATCGGAAATGGCGCTGTATAAGATGTGTTTAATAATTCTTCGCCTTTATGAACAGATAATACTTCATAGTTTTCTTTTAATACTTCTTGTACACGTTCTTTCGCAACAATGTATACATGACTTTCTTGTTTTGCTTTAACGTATTCCATATTTGGATGGACAGCAAGCGCTACGTTTGCTGGAAGTGTCCAAGGCGTTGTTGTCCAACCTAAGAAATACTCATTTTCACTATCTTTCACTTTAAACTTCACAGTTGCACTTAAATCTTTTACTGTTTTATACCCTTGTGCAACCTCATGTGAGCTCAATGAGGTTTGGCAGCTTGGGCAGTATGGTGAAACTCTATGTCCTTTATATAACAATCCTTTTTCATGGATCGTCCCCAAAATATGCCATACACTTTCGATATATGGATTCTCTAAAGTTACATATGGATCATCCATATCTACCCAATAACCAATACTTTCAGTGAATTCACGCCACTGCTTTTCATATGTGAAAACACTCTCTTTACACTTTTGAATAAATGGTTCAATACCATATTCTTCGATCTCATGTTTACCAGAAATACCAAGTTGCTTCTCAACACCTAGTTCTACAGGTAAACCGTGTGTATCCCATCCTGCTTTTCTTACTACTTTATAACCAGCCATCGTTTTATATCTTGCTACTAAATCTTTAATTGCCCGACCAAGTGCATGGCCGACGTGTGGTAAACCGTTCGCCGTTGGTGGTCCTTCATAAAACACAAACGATTGCGCGCCTTCTCGATTCTGAATTGATTGTTCAAAAATGCTTTGTTCGTTCCACTGCTTACGAATACGTGTTTCTCTCCCTACAGCTGACTCTTTTACATCTACTTTCTTCATCTACAATCACTCCTTTGAATGTTTTAAAAGCACACAAAAAACCCGTCCCTATGAAGTAGGGACGGGTTTACCCGCGTTACCACCCTAATTCTATTAGCTTTTTCACTAATAGCGCTTAGCAACGTACTATCATACGTGTTCTTTGTAACGGTAGACATCCGTCCGGGCTTACTTACTTTCAGCCTCGGCTCCTCGGAGATGATTTTCAAATAACGTCTGCCCACCGGCTTTCAGCAATATACCGGCTCTCTGGAGAACAGTTCACTATTTTACTCTTTCTCGTCTTCAGATTTGTATACTTTATTAAAAGTTATTTTATGCCATTTGACAACTAATTGTCAACTAATTCAAAATATATGCTTATCCTTATCCCCTATTCTTATACAATTACTTTTCAAATTCTCGCAATGCTGCTAAATTTTCATCATCCTCAATAAGTTCAGCAAAGAATCCCGATTCATCCTCACGAAGGACAATTTCAAGCTCTTCCTTCGCCTCTTCATTTCTATTTAACTGTGCTAAATAACAAGCACGATCATATCTTGCTAACAAATCATTTGCATCCATTGTTAATACTTCATTTGCTATTTTTTCTGCCTTTAGTGTTTGGCCGGCACCATGATATGAAGACGCTAAAGAAAGGAGAATTGCTGTTTCATTTGGATGATGTATAGAAGCATTTTCTAATACATGAATTGCCTCTTCAAACCTTTCTTGACTTTGATACATTTCTCCTAAAGCAAGAAATGCTCTACTTACGAACGGTGTTTGCTCCGTTAATTGTAAGGTAATCTTTTCTGCTTTTCTTTCTTCCCCTGCTTTAAAGAATACTTGTGCTTGCAGAAGAAGAGTATCATAATCATCTGGTAGTTCTCGAACCATTTGCTTCGTTAATTCCAAAGCATCTCTTAACATATCTTCTTCCTCGCACTCAACGAAAAGATTTACAAGTTGCTTCGCTACTTCATAATCCCATCTATTTTCTAGTGACGTGTGCAGAATCTCTATTGCTTCTTTATTCATCTCTACATTCTCATAAAATAGCGCAAATCGCTGTGCTGCCATACTATTTTTCGGATTTAACTTTAAAGAGATTTCATATAAATCAATTATCATAGTAACCATTGAAATTTCTTTCGCACGATTTTTCATACGATAAAAAGCTCTCGTAATGATAGATCGTTTTGGTTGTTCATGCAGCTGGCGTTCAATCCATATTTCCGTAACCGCAGCTGCAGCATACATGAATGCTGTACTTCTTTCTGCTTTTTTCACCTTTAACGTATGAAGAAAATCTCGTATGTTAGACAATTTTTTATGTTGCTCTACTGCTTTTACATAAACATCAAATATACGTTCATTATCAAAATCTTTTTGTATTACTTTCATTGCAACTTCAATTGCTTTTACATTTCTTTTTTTCACTAATACTTTTGCATAATGATATAGAACTTCTATATGCTCACCATCTAATTGTAGCGCGTATTCAATCTGTGCTTGTTCTTTATCTATTTCATTCATCGCTCCGTACACATATGCAATCGCATCTAAACGCCATATTTCAGGTACTTCTTCCTCTAATTGTTCTAGTTCAGTCAGCAATTCTTCCTGAAGATTCATATCTACTGAAAGCTGTGCCAAATATTCCATATTAATATGCAACGGCTCTTCCTTCATCGCCTGAACCATATGACTTTGTTCTTTAGAACGGTTTTCTTCTTTTTCGTATATTTCCGCAAGCTGTAAATGTACACCTACGAAATTCCCATCAAGCTCTAAACATGTTTCATACGCTTGTTTTGCTTCCGTCAATTGCCCTAATGCCATAAGTGTTTCACCAATTCGGTAATACGGTAATGCCGTTTCCTTTTGTTCTATCGCCTTATTATATCTTTTCATCGCTTGGCCGTACTGTCCAATAGATTCATATAAAATACCTGCATAACAACCGTACTCACTTACTTCATTACTTTCTTTGTGTAACGTTCTTAAAAACGCTATACCTCGTTGTACAAATTCCGTTCCTTTAATTCGATTCACATATTCATCTAACGCACTTGCTACATTATAATCGCTTTTCTTTATACCATTTTCTAACTTAGATAGCGCTACTTTAAACCCTTCTTCATTTCCACCAAGTTCAAGTTCAGCATCCCATAAAACCATTCCTGCATTCATGAGGAAATCTTGGCTCTTTTCAATTTGCTTCTCAAGACCAAGAATGTATTCTTTTGCTTCCTTGTATTGTTCTCTTGCCATATACACTTGTGTAAGTCCGAAGTGAGAATAAACATCCTCATCGTTTTCTTCTAAAGCACGCTTATACAATACTTCTGCTTCTTCCAAGCTATCATTTTGAAAATGATAGTCACCTAATTTTACGTAAAGAGGTGCTTTATCATCACAATTCTCAATACCGTTTAATAAAATTTCTTTCGTACTTTCCTCATCCTTCAAATCAGATTCGTATATTTCCGAAAGTTTCGTATAAATGTAAGGTGCATTACTATCCAAATGAATCGCTACTTTAAGCCCTTTTATTGCTAAATATAATTTTCCTAGTTGATGTGCACATCTCGCTCGTTCATACCATACATGTGCTTCATATTTATACTCTTTTAACAAGTCATTAAAGATTTCATATGCTTCTTCATATCTTTCTAAATCTATTAATATTAAACCGTGATTCGTTAAAGTGAACCTTTCAGGACTGCGCTCTAACGCAACTTGAGAGTATTGCAATGCTTTTTCAGATTGATCAATATACATATAGGATAAAGCGAGAAAACTCCAAGCAATAGGCTGATCTGCGTCTAATTGTAACGATGAACGAAAGCTTGAAATCGCTTCTATATAACTTTCCTGCTCAAAAGCATATCTTCCGTTTATTAAATGATATAAAGCACGATTATTTTTCCTCTCAACGCTTGTCAGCATTTGCTCCGCTTTCTCTACTTCTTGAAGACGAATAAAACACTGTGCACCATGCAATTTAACAAAGTCCGAGTTCGGAAACTCTTCCATTAACTTATCGATACAATATAAAATAAATTCTTTATCTACTTCAACATCTAAGTGCTTTATCGTATATAACCACGTATTTGGATTATCACTCGTTTCTTTTAAAAATTGTACTAAGTCACTAATTCCCTCTTTGTCATGTTCATCTAAATGATCCGTAAGAGAAAAAATAGATTTAAAATAACGATTTTCTTCCTCACTTAGAAACGCTAGTTGCGCCTTCTTTTCTTTCGGAACAAACGTGATTGCTAAACAGCCTGTATAACGATATTTTTCTTGTAATTTACTATATTCTACAAGAACTGGTTCTATAAAGTTTGGATCTTGAACATAGAAAGCTTGCAATGTATCATCATATCCAGATAGAACTTGTACGTGTGAAGCATGCTCAATATCTATACTTAATAAAACAGGAATTCCTTCATCAATCAGTCTCTTATAATTCTCTTCATTCCCTTTAAAATAACGATATTCATAACCTAATTCTTCCAAATAAGAAACAGTATCTGAAAACTTCGATCCTGTCATATCAAAAATAAACTCTGCTATTTCATCTTGTGTACGTGTCTCTCCCCATATACGCAACATCATCTCTAAACTTGTCGGAACACAATAATTATCCTTTTGTACAATAGGAACTATCGGCAAGTGAACCTTTTTTCCATCCGGATTTTTTTCTAAATTATGATATAAAGATTCTTTTAAACTCTTTTCTTTTTTTAATAGCTTTTGTAAATCTGCAAATTTATTCATTTTGTACAGCGCTTCTGCACGTAAATGTACAAAGTAAGTGTTATAAGCATGATATGGCAGCTGAGTATTTATGTTATCTATTACCGCTAACATCTCTTCATATTGCTCTAAATCTAATAAATACTTTACCTTCTCAAAATGAAAATATGGTACTTGTGGGAACTTTACAATCGCATCATCAATTAACTGTATCGCACGTTTTTGTTCTCCTTTATTCGCATACAATTGTGATAATAAATAGGTAGATAACTCTTTACAATCTTCATGCTGCATGCCAGCAATAAATTGTTCTTCCGCTTTCTCCCATTCGCCTGTGTGCATATAAACGTAGCCCCATTTATCAAACACTACGCGCGTACTGTACTCCTCTGCTTTTTGCATATACATTAGCGCTTCTTCATTTCTTTTCATTTCTAAAAGACATCGTACTAACGTAAAATATGTTTTCGCTAAAAAATCTGCATCTATTTCTTCTTTATTACTCTCTTCTAAAGTTTCTTTTAACAGCTGCTCTGCTTCAAGAATTTTTCGCTCATCAATTAGCTCATCACAATATAAAGAGAGCGTTCTCATATTTGGGAATTTTTTATAAGCGTAGCGAATGAGGAATGAACTGTATTGGTGCATAAGCCCTTCATCAGTAAGGCGAATTAATATGTCAAACTCCTTATGCGAAGGAATATTAGCAAGCCAATTCTTCCCATAGGATAAAGTATTCGTTTCTTTTATATATGCAATTTCATTATTTATTTCCTGTAATCCGTCTACAAATCTCTTATCTTTCAAACACGCTTCTAACTGCTTAAAATCTAGCATGCATTCACCTCGAATTTATATTTAAACTGCTACTTGCTTAGATTTTACACACCATATAGTATGTATTCAACTAAAATCTCTTATAATGGATGATATTAATTAATATTATTCAAATTCATAACAAAATATAGTAAAAATGATTGTTTTTCTCCATATGTTGTTTAATTATATAGAATAACGTAACATGCAGTTTTAATCTTGTAGAAGCTGAAATTAGTACATAAAATTATATCGGCGATTTTCAAATTATATCGACCGATTCTTAACATTTATCGGCGATTATATGTCGAATATCGACTTATCGACATTAAACGACAATCCTTATATATCATATCTTTTAACATACTATATCACCAAATGTAATTTTCATATTCGGAGCGTACACTAAAGAAGAATGCACATGAAATATTTTAAAAAATCGTAGTTCAGCTTCATATTGAGCTAGCGCATTATCATATGTTAATCCTCTGTCTATTAAACGTTTTATAAATTGCTGCTTATCACCCGGATTACCTGCAATCCCCTCTTCTTTTAATGAATGATACAAACTTTGTTTATCATTATGGTGGATATTAGAATCTAAAAAGTTCACTTTATCACTTACTCTACACTCAATATTTTTCACACCTAATTCACTTAAATACATCGGTATTTTCATACCAATATTTCCATCTTTTCCACTCCTCTGCGTGTCACTTTCAAATAAATTCTGCAAAATGCCTAGCTGGATAATTTCCGATTGGTTCTCTCCATCCAAAGTGTATGAAGACATATTTGATATCCAATGTGGTTCAAAACAGATTATTTTCCCGCCACTTTTAACTGAATGAATCATTTTTTGTAGCATCGTTTTTGGTGAACTCATATGTAATAAGAAGGCATGACAAATTGCTATATCGTATGTATCGTTCAATTCAATTTCTATAGCATCTCCCTCCAGAAATTCTGACTCGTACGGAAGTGAACGAAACAACTCTCTCGCTTCAGCTAATAATGTTTCTCCACTATCAATGCCTGTATACTTTGATCCTTCTGGAAGTAAAGGCATTAATAATAAGCCTAAATAACCATATCCACAACCATAATCAACAACATGGACTGGCTCAGAAATCTTCCAAACTGAATTCACTAGAAAACTTACATAATCGCTATTGTAATATAAATCTCTCGTATTTTTTAAATACGCTAGTTTACTGTTCCAATCGTATGTTTCCAACCTCTAACGCCTCCTTTTATATACACCCCTTACAATTCTCCATTTAACAAAACATTCCTACATTTTTAACAATTACCCAAGAAATTGGTTTTAATAAGGTGAGATTACTGCTTACATGACTCCTATACCAAATAAAAAGGCATACATATCTGTAATGATACATACACCTTTTATGCTACATCTCCTCAGGAGTCTCCACCCCAAGTAAACGTAATCCTTCTTTTAATACAACCGTCACAGCATAAACCAATGCGAGTCTGCTGTCTTTTTCTTCACTCTCTTCTAATATACGAACATTACCGTAATATTTATTGAACGATTGTGCTACATCTAATACATATTTCGAAATAATCGATGGCTCATTTTTATTGAAAGCTGCTTCAATTACTTGTGGGAATTTGTTTAGTAATTTTACGACACTCCAGCTATGATCGTCTTTTAAAGCAAACGTACATGTTTCAAATTCTACACTTTCTTTTCTTAAAATAGAGCAAGCACGTGCATGTGTGTACTGTACGTACGGGCCTGTTTCTCCTTCAAATTTCAGCATGTTTTCTAATGAGAATTCAATATTGTGCATACGCTCATTTTTTAAATCGTGGAAGATGATTGCACCAACACCGACTTGCTTTGCTACTACTTCTTTTTGTTTTAAGTTTGGATTTTTCTCTTCAATATTTTGTTTTGCAAGTTCGATTGCTTCTTCGAGTACTTCTTCAAGTAAAATAACTCTTCCTTTACGTGTTGACATTTTCTTACCATCTTTTAAAATGAAGCCAAACGGTACGTGTTCCATACCATCAACCCAAGTATAGCCAAGTTTTTTTAATACGGTGAAAAATTGATTGAAATGTAAGCTTTGTTCTGGACCAACAACATATAGCGCTTTATCAAACCCATAAGTGTTTTGACGATATAAAGCTGCCGTTAAGTCACGCGTTGCATAAATCGTCGCACCATCTGATTTTCTAATTAAGCAAGGCGGCATTCCTTCTTCTTCTAAATTAACGACTAATGCGCCTTCTGATTCTTCCAGTAAGTCGTGCTCTTCTAAAATCCCAATAAAGTCTTCCATTTTATCATTATAGAAAGCTTCGCCTTGAAAATTAGTAAATTCCACACCGAGAAGTTCATAAATACGAGAAAATTCTTTTAATGATTCGTGACGGAACCAATTCCAAAGTTCAACTGCTTCTTCATCGCCTTCTTCTAGCTTTTTAAACCAAGCACGTCCTTCTTCTTCTAATTCATCATTCTCTTTTACTTCTACATGAAACTGAACATATAACTTAAATAGCTCACGTATTGGATCCTCTTTCACCACTGCTTCATTTCCCCATTTTTTATAAGCCGTAATTAACTTTCCAAACTGTGTTCCCCAATCTCCTATATAATTAATCCCTACAACTTCATAGCCACATTTTTCAGCGATATGTTTCAGCGAATTTCCTATCATTGTAGAACGTAAATGCCCCATCGAAAAAGGTTTCGCGATATTAGGAGAGGAATAATCAATTACTACTGTTTTTTCACAGCCAAAGTGGTTTTGACCGAACTCTTCTTTCTCCGCTGAAACTGTTTTTAATACTGCATCACTTACAGTTTCACGATTGAAAAATACATTTACATAAGGACCAACGGCTTCTACTTTCGTAAAAAACGGATCATTTAATTTCTCAGCAACTTCCTTTGCGATAAGAGCTGGTGCTTTTTTATATTGCTTCGCTAATGAAAAACATGGGAACGCTGCATCTCCAAATTCATCTTGTTTCGGTGTTTCAATTAAATCTAAAATTTGTTTTTGCGTTAATTCATTCGTGAAAATATTAGATAAACTTTCCGCAAACTGCATTTTATAATCCATGATACAACCTCCTTATTTTTTAAAACACAAAAAACTCGTCTCTAAAAAAGAGACGAGTTTGAACCCGTGGTACCACCCTTGTTGTTCGTTACGAACCACTTTCCCGTTTATAACGAGGACAGGGGGCCTCGGCTTTCTCTACTATTCGTTCAAGAAGCATCTCCGAAGTGCGCTTCATCTTTTTCTTCCGTACTAGGCTCACACCATCCCTAGCTCGCTTTCCTTCTAAAAAAGACTACTCTCTTCATCACAGACAGTATATTTAATTAATTATTGCTTATTATACATCTTTTCAAACAATTAGCAAGGGTCAATTACACCAAAGTGAAACTTAGCACTTTTTCTTTTGTATACATGAAAATTGTGTTTTTCAAATCTAGAACTACGAAAATAATCTTTTAAAACGACACGTTTTCTCGCCACTCGTTTTGCCTCCGCAATTGTTTCGTCAGTAATATCATGATACAAAGCGAAGTGTTTTAATCCTTTAATTCCGTCAGATTCTATGACAGTTTCTTCAAACATCGGATCAAGGTAAACGACATCATAACTATTGTCTTCACATTGCGCTAAAAATGAAAAATGCTCCGTTTGCTTTACTTGGATTCTTTGCATTGCTTCATCAATTTCAGAAACAGATGAAGACCATGTTTTCAAACCATTTCTCATGATATAAGCCATATATTCATTGCCTTCAAGTCCTGTTACTTTTCCACTTTCACCAACAACATAACTAGCTACAATACTATCTGATGCCATCCCGAGCGTACAATCTAACACTGTCATTCCGCTCTCTAATTTAGCAGCTTGTACAAACGGATCGTGTTCTCCACGCATTAACCTTTTCACACGAAACATCGCTGAGTTCGGATGAAAGAAAAATGATTCTTCCGTACCTTTCGGATAAATAGCTAATCGGTTCTTTCCTACGACAAGTATATCTTGTTCATACTGCTCATGTAATTTATGCACTGGTATATCATTACGTAAAATGAAAGAACGATTTAATTCTTCTGCTACCTTTTTTGCATATGCTGTCATTTCTTTGTTTGTTCTTCCTGCTGTTGTTACTATCATTGTTTCACCTCTATATAAAGAAAAGAGGGAGATTTACTCTCCCCCTTCTTTAGCAATTCTTTTCGAAAGCTTGCTCTAAGTTCGTAATAATTTCGTCCATAGTTGCACCTTCAATTTCATGACGGTGAATGAAGTGAACAACTTCTTTTCCTTTTAATAATGCCATAGATGGTGAAGATGGAGGAATTTCTCCGAAATATTCACGCATTTTTGCAGTAGCATCTTTATCTTGACCTGCGAATACAGTTACAAGATGATCAGGTTGTTTTTCAGCACGAACAACCGCTTGACCTGCTGATGGACGTGCTAAACCAGCTGCACAACCACAAACAGAGTTTACAACTACTAAAGTTGTACCTGATGTATTTTCCATAAATTCTGTTACAGCTTCTTCTGTAGTTAACTCTTCAAACCCAGAACGCACTAACTCTTGGCGCATTGGGATTACCATTTGGCGCATGTATTCTTCATAAGCATTTGACATCTTGTAATCTCTCCTTCAACTTTCATTCCAAATTCATCATATCACGCTCTATTAATAGGTGCAAAAGAAAGATAACGATGATTTCATTTTTTTGTAGGGATTTCACAAACCCCACCGCGGCAATGTCCCACTGGAACAAGTTTTCTATTATTAGCGATATAATCGTATACTTTACTTCCAAAACCAAGTACGATAGATAGCTTTATAAAAGGAACTGCAAACCAATAAGATGGAACGGCCTTTGCTAATACATCTATGCTCTGAATGCCGTCATACCACTTATTATTTTTAAAAATATACAGTCTTTGTTCCATTTTACTTTGTAGTTCTTGAGAAAGCTTATATTTCTCAACTACATCTTCATTTCGAAATGAAACAAATTTCATCTTACCCTTTTTATCTAATTTTTTCGTACGTTCTGCAACGGCCGTACACATCGGACACCAACTATCATAGAAAACAATCATACATTATTCCCCTTTACGAGACTCCGTCATTTGTTTCCATACAGAACCTTTTGCTTCTTCTCCGCCTTCAATACGCTCTAATGCTAGACGTGCTTGCATCGCTACTTCAAACTCTGAATCATCTTGCGCTGCTTTTAATGCTGGAATCGCACTTTCATCTCCAAGTTCAAATAAGAACATCGCTGCACGCCAGCGTACTAATTTACTTGGATCTTTCAGAGATTTAATCATAACGAACATCGCTGCCGGATCACCTACATCTGATAAACAATCTCCTGCAGTACGACGAACACTTACAGAGCGATCTAACAACGCTTTATATAATAACGGTAATACTTCATCACCTTTTACCATACCTAAATACGCTGTTGCTAAACGGCGTATTGAAACTTTTTCATCATCTAACGCCATCTTCAACACTGGAATATCTTCTTCAGTAGGATCCATTTGTTCTAATGCTGCAAAACGGTTTTTCCAGTCAGAATCTTTCATCATCTCTTCTGTTACTTTATATGGCTCACGCTTTTGAATCGTTACTTCAACAGCACCTGCTTGATTTAATAATTCTTTAACCGTTTCATTTACACGTTCTTCTGAATAAGCAGCAACAATCTCTTCTACTACTTCTTTCCCGATTTCTTCAAAATTACCGTAACGTGTACTTTGTTCTACCCATTTACGCTCTTTTACAACGTTTGGTGCAGACATTTGTACTTTCATAATTGATTCTTTGAAACGATCTGGTAAGCCAACGCGTTCTTCCGATGTTCCATCTGTTAACTTTACTTGCATTGGAATTGTAAAGAACATTTGAACAAACACTTTCACTTCTCCAAAATGAGACAGTTGTTGTTCTTCACTTTCTTCCACTACTTCTTCGCCAAAAACAGCACGAACTTGTTGTAATAATACTTTCCAGTCATACTTTGCATTTCGCTCGACTGCTAAAAAGTCAGCTACATGATACACACCTTTAATGCCTTCAATTTTCAAAATTTCTTGCACTTGCATTGGTGCTTGTTCTTTATTTTCATTTGTATAATTATTACGCGCTCCTGATGGTAATACTTCATTCAAAATAACTTTCATTGTATTTGGACTTGGCGTCGGTTCAATTGCTTTAATCTTCACGTAAAAAACTCTCCTTTATTGCGTGTTCTTAGCTGTATTGTAACATGTTATCACTCTATACTCCTACTCGGATGCTTAATTTTACTACTTTCTTCCCGCTACCATACTATTTCATTCTTTTTACATTTCAAATTAGGAATGAGGTTTTAAAAGCTTTCGTTTCCGATGCTTTTTATTTTTTATCCATTTCTTGAGGTACCGCCAGTATTAAAAAAAAACACACGCTAAGCAAAAATATGTAAATAAGCTGTCCATATAGACAGCTTATTTACATATTTTTCGTTCTCGGAAGTTGATCTTGTAGCGCTCTTTCTCGTAATTCACTATGTTTTCCAAAGAAAATAGTGAAAGACAAGGCGATGAATACATTTGCAAAATGACAAAACTGTAAGAATACACGAGTATTTGTAAGAAAGTTCGATGTTTTCCTTTTTCTTTTTTTATTATAGTGAAAAAGAAGAACGAAATATTCTCTTATGTAGGAAAGGAAGATAATAATGATTGATTTATTAAATAAATGGATGTTAGAAAGTACAGGAAATTTCAATATCGTTGTAGGACTTACTGCACTTCTATTTTTGGGTTCAGTAATTACACTTATTATTATTTACAAAAAAATTGGTAAACCAGATGAAAGAACAACTCCTATTCATTTTAAAATTATTTCTTGTATGTTTACTACTCAAATTCTAATGAATTGCATATTTATTTCTTTAGTTGGTAAAGATATTGAGAATTCCCGTCAAATCTTTATATTATTTGAAGCCTTTGTATTCTTCGTTGGAGCTATTTATTCGTTTAAATTATATAGACAAGAATTTAAATAATTCACTTGCAAGAAACAATAAAAAGGGGGATTCCTTACTCTCAGAAAGGATCCCCTTTTTTATTTTCTATCACTCGATTCTTCTTTTTATACATTCCTATCCTCGCATGGGTTTTACGGTTCTCGATTGTTACTGGATTAGCCGAAAAACGTAATAAAATTTTGTATACTCTTTACTTGTTTTCCAAAAAAAGCTGGCGGTACTCCTTCTTTAAGTTTATTAAAATACTTTCCACAATTTTTTCCGTAGCTATTACTTAAAATCACCTTTTATTACGATGCCCCCTCCCGCCTTCTCTCCAAAAAGGTAATACTCTCAATCACAACTTCAGTTCTATATATTCTCTTGCCTTGTTCATCATCGTAATTACTCGTCTGAATACGCCCTGTAATCCCAACAAGTGATCCCTTCTTACAATATTCAGTTACATTCTCAGCCGATTTTCGCCAAACGACACAATTAATAAAATCGACTTGTTGTTCACCTAAACTATTTCGAAATCCTCTATTCACCGCAATACATATTCTTGCATAAGCAACGCCTTGTTTTGTGTAGTATAATTCTGGCTCCTTTGTCAATCTACCGATTAATACAACTCTATTCATCATAGGTTATACCACCTCACATATTTTTCTCCATTGTAAGGAGAAATGGATGAATGGTAAAAAGCACAAAATGATGTATCCGTAAGTAAAAAGTATTAATTTAGACCTTACAAAACAAAAAAAGAAACCATACATAGTTCAAACATGTATGGTTTCAAAATTTATTACACTTCAGTACAAGATATGTAATATCCTCCGCGAGCCATCTTTATTTCAACACGGTACAATACACTTCCTAAGTAAAAAGTAATCGGTTTAACTTTACTCTCAAATTTTAGTCTTTCATTGCATTCAGTTGCATATCCTTCAATCGCTGAAGTAATAACTTCAGATGATGGATACGTTAAAGCTTCATCTAGTTCTATGAAAAAACTTTTAGAAAATAGTTTTTTCATAATCCCCTTCTTCTCTTTCATCATATTCCATCTCCTTCAATTCAAGTTGTTAACATCCATATTATACCATACGTTCAATATATCTTTGAAAATAAAAAAAACCTGCATTTTTCATGCAGGTTTTTTTTATTAGTCATTTTTCGTAAAGTAAGAAACGAAACGAAGAATTTCTAAGTATAACCAAACTAATGTAAGCATTAGTCCCATTGCAGTGTACCATTCCATATATTTCGGAGCTTGACTACGTACACCATTTTCGATTAAATCGAAATCTAGTAATAAGTTTAATGCAGCAACTACAATAACAACTGCACTAATAATAATACCGATTGTACCACCTTGGTGAATGTATGGAACAGTTACACCAAACATATTTAGTAGGAATACGACTAAATACATAACCATAATTCCAAGTGTTGCTGCCATAACGCCTGTACGGAATTTATCCGTTACTTTTACTACGCGTGTTGCATATAACACTAACATTGCAAATAGAATTGAGATTGTTAGTAATACAGCATTTAAAACGATAGAATCGCCAAATTTCATTGTATAAACTGCTGAAATACTTCCTAACACAACCCCTTCTACCGCCGCATAGATTGGTGCACCAAAAGGTGAAATACGCGGGAAGAACATAGACGCAAATGCGATGATTGCCGCAACGATTAAAGCACCAATTAATACTGGCATCTTCATCGTCCCCTGCATCATCTGTATGTATGAATAGACAGACGTTGCAAGTAGCAAGATAAGCATAATGAACGTTTTGCCTACTGTTCCGCCAATCGTCATCGCAGAAGCACTTGCTCCCTCTTTACGGAATGCCTCTTTTTTCAACATTGGATTAGATGTTCTCATTTTTTCCCTCCTAAAATAGGTTCTACCAATAGTGTAAAGTTTTTCTCTTTACTTTTCAATATATGCAGCTTGTTTTTATTTTAATCCTTCAACGATGTCTGATAGTTCACTCCATCTTTCCATCTTTTTTTCTAGCTCTTCTTCTGTTTTCTGCTGTGCTTCAGATAATTCTTGTGCCTTTGTGAAGTCAGATCCAACTTTCGCAAGTTCTTCTCCAATTGACTCAATTTTTTCTTCAAGTTCGGCAATTGTATCTTCAATCGTTTCCCATTCACGCTGCTCATTGTATGAAAGTTTACGTTTACGTTGTTGTTTTGGAGCTTCTTCTACTACTTTTTTCTCTTTTTGAACTTCCGCTTTCTCCATAAGTTCTCTCGTTTTTTCCATTTCTAAATAATCTGTATAACTACCTAGGAACTCACGCACTTCGCCTCCGCCAGTAAAGATGAACAGTTCATCTACTACTTTATCTAAGAAGTAACGGTCATGCGATACAGTTAAAACGACACCTGGGAAATCTTCTAAATAATCTTCTAGTACTGTTAATGTTTGTGTATCTAGATCATTCGTAGGTTCATCAAGTAAAAGTACGTTTGGTTCTCCCATTAAAATACGTAATAAATATAAACGTCTTCTTTCACCACCAGATAGTTTACCAAGCGGTGTACCATGTGAATGAGTCGGGAATAAGAAACGTTCTAACATTTGAGATGCACCAATTACTTTTCCATCTGTTGTATGAATAACTTCTGCAATCTCTTTAATGTATTCAATCATACGCTGATTTAAATTCATCTCTTCATTTTCTTGCGTATAATAAGCAACTTTTACAGTTTGCCCAACTTCAATTTCACCACTATCAGGAGATAACTTACCTGCAAGCATATTTAATAGCGAAGATTTCCCGCTTCCATTCGCTCCAATAATTCCGATGCGATCGCCTGGTTTCACGATATGATTAAAGTTGTTTAATACCGTTTTATCACCAAATTTTTTCGTCACATCTTTTAACTCAAGTACTTTTTTCCCAAGACGGCTACCGCTAAGTGCAATATCAACTGACTGTTTTGCAGCTGGCCCTTCTTGGCCCTTTAGCTCATCAAATCGTTGAATACGTGCCTTTTGCTTTGTTGAACGGGCTTTTGCACCGCGGCGGATCCATGCTAGTTCGCGGCGATATAAGTTTTGACGTTTTGATTCTTGCGCAATTTCTTGTTCTTCACGAAGTGCTTTCGCTTCTAAAAACGTACTGTAATTCCCTTCATAACTATACAGTTTTCCATTATCTAATTCGAAAATACGATTCGTCACACGATCTAAGAAATAACGATCATGGGTTACAAGTAATACTGCGCCATTATATCGAGCTAAATATTCCTCTAACCATTCCACTGTCTCATGATCAAGATGGTTCGTAGGCTCATCTAAAATTAATAGATCCGGTGTTTCAATAAAACATTGCGCCATCGCAATACGTTTTTTCTGTCCACCAGATAAATTTCCAACAGTTGCAGTGAAGTCCGTAATTCCTAATTTCGTTAAAAGAGATTTCGCATTTGCATTTGCTTCCCATGCACTCATTGCATCCATACGTTGCTGCACTGCAAATAATTGTTCCTGTACTTTTTCATTACTTGGATCTTTTTCGATATGTAATAGCGCCTTTTCATACTCACGAAGAAGACGAATTAAAGGAGTATCACCATGGAAGACTTGCTCTAGCACTGTTAGTTGTTCATCAAACTCTGGTTGCTGTGATAAATAACTAATTGTATACCCACGAGAATGAGTCATATCACCTGTATCAGGAATTTCTGCCCCTGCAATAATTTTTAATAACGTCGATTTACCAGTTCCGTTTACACCGATAATTCCGGCACGGTGTCCTTCTGCAATACTAAATGATAATCCATCAAATAACGGTTTTTCTCCATATGATTTTGATAAGTTTTCCACAGTTAACATTTTCATATTTGTGCATTCCACTCTTTCATAAATTGTTCAATAAACTGTTCCATATAACGATGACGAACTTCCGCCTCTTGTTTTGCTGCGTTCGTGTTCATTAAGTCTTTTAATTTCAAAAGTTTTTCATAAAAATGATTTAAAGATGGATCGTTATTTTTTCTATATTCATCTTTCGTCATCACTTCACGCGGAGGAATAGTTGGATCATACATTAATCTCCCTTTCGCTCCACCATACGCAAATGTGCGAGCTATTCCAATTGCTCCAAGGGCGTCTAAGCGATCCGCATCTTGAACAAGCTTCCCTTCAAGTGAATCCACTTTACCGCCATGACCACCTTTATAAGACATATTGGCGATAATATGAAGAACATGTTTACTTTCCTCTTCTTCCACATGTAACTCTTCTAACCAATCAGAAACTTTTTTCATTCCTTCTTCTTCACTTTCATTTAACTTCTCATCTGCCACATCGTGAAGTAATGCTGCCATTTCAATTATAAAACGATTTCCCCCTTCTTGCTCGGATAAAGAAATCGCCAGTTTATGTACGCGTTCAATATGATACCAATCATGCCCACTCGCATCTTTTTCTAAAATATGTTTTACAAAAGTAATTGTTTTTTGAATCTTTTCTTGTTTTGTCATTTTATCTTCACCCAGTTACTTATTGTAACACGCCCGCATTTTTTCATCACATATTTTCTTGTCCGCCCATACACTGAGTGGTAAGCATCATCATGAAGGAGGAATAAATATGTTCTATAATAATCAACCGCCTTATCCAAGGCAACCATTTTACCCTCAACAACAAGAACAAAGATACACAGAACAATACGAAGAACAAGAGTTACAACAGCAAGAACAACAATATGACGAAAACCCATATGCAACAACGCAAAATCAAGAAACTGAATTTCAACAAAATCCATATGAAACACGTCCAAATTATGAATATCCTCAAAATCCATATGCGGTACCACAAAACCAAGAACAACCATATCAGCAAAATCCATATGCAGCACCACAAAACCAAGAACAACCATATCAACAAAATCCATATGCAGCACCACAAAACCAAGAACAACCATATCAACAAAATCCATNNNAATCCATATGCAGCACCACAAAACCAAGAACAACCATATCAACAAAATCCATATGTAGCACCACAAAACCAAGAACAACCATATCAACAAAATCCATATGCAGCACCACAAAACCCATACACAACTCAACCACAACAACCGCAATACCAACAACAAATGTATCAACCAAACTACGACGCACGTGTCTCACCACCTAAACCACCAACAATAGATCCAACGCAGCCACAAATTTTACCGCCAGGACCAACATTAGACATTACACAACCACAAATCTTACCACCTGGACCAATTACTGAACCAACACAACAACAAATTCAACAAGTTGTCGGTACACAGTTTTTACCTTTCAAGAAACCCGTACTAGATTTCGTAAAACCATGGGTAGATTACGGTTTAAATGAAGCAAAACATACATCACACGAACACGCATTAACAGAAGTTGCTGCGATTATGTTTTTAGTTGGTAAAGGCTTCAATCCGACGATTGCTCATTATATCGTAGAATCTTGGGAGAAGAATGAACAGTTTTAGGGTTGTTTATTTTATGTTCAGAAAAACTATAAAAGCGTCGCAAATGCCTGTTATACAAGCATTTGCGACGCTTTTTATTTGTTATATTATATTCTACTTCAAAAGGGTATTTCATATTTTTTCACATGTTTTTATATTATTTGTGAGCAAATAATAACCTTTTAATTAAACTGTATTAGATCCCCTTGATAAATAAACATTCCCCTTCCATTTGTTGAACTTTTGTTCTAAATATATCCTCTTAATTCATCAAGTTTTAAAGTGCGCTAAAAACGTTGATTTATCAAGCTTTTATAAAAATGATATTTCATAGTGATTCATCACTTTTTATATTTTGTGGGTAAATTGCGGGTGGGGTTGTGGGTGCCCCCACAAAATATAAAACTAAATGAATTAGGCCTGTTTTATTTTTCCATCTGTTCTTTCCTATATCAAAGGCATTATCTAAAAGATAATTTAAAATATCGTAGCAAAAAAGATGACTCAGTAGAGTGGGCTTTGAATTTATTCATATGATTAAAATTATCCTCTTAAAGTCCCTTAATACAGTAATACGAATTTTCTATATTTACATTTTTTTCTTCTTGTCTCATAATTTTAATCGGGAGAGTGAGGAAGAAAATGGTTCAAATAAAAATTACACCTGAAGAACTAGAACAAGTTGCAAAACGGGCTAATGATACTAAGCATGCATTAGAATCCATACATAATAATTTGTGCAATCAAATTGATTACATGTGTTTTCAAAAGAAACTACACCTAGTAAAGTACCTGAAAAATCTTTCTTAGGAAAAGTTTGGGCTGGTATAGTAGATGGTGCGGGAGATGCTGTAGGAGATACAATCGACGGTATAAAGGCATTAGGTGACTGGGAAACTTGGAAAGGTATGGGCTACACTGTTACCCATTTAGATGAAGCTTTACCTGCTATGTGGGATGCGTTATCAGATTCTTTTAAGAAAGATGTGATAAATGGAGATGCAGAAACCCGCGCAAGATGGGGATCGTATGCTTTAACACAAATTGGATTAGGTCTTATTGGGGATAAAGGAGTCAGTAAAGCTGCAAAGCTAGCGCAAGGTGCTAAATTCTCTCAAGGTATCTCAAAAGCTGGACAAATATTGAGCAAAGGCGATAATTTGGCTTTCTCAGGTGGTAGTAATGGTATAAACTCCACATTTGACAATGCTTTATTTAAACAAGCTAAGGAGGAACTATCAACCTATCAGTTTGCTAAAGGTGAAAATACTACTACTGTGAAACCTGGTGATAGCAGTTCACTTGTCCCCGGAGGAGGCCTAGCTGCACACGAGGCTAGAGGTGGACATTTACTAGAAAGGCATGTAGGAAAAACGGATGAAGAACTATTGCAAAGATTAGAAAGTGATACTAGAATAACAGGTGCATCCACCTTTACAGATAGAGCGACAGCTGAAAATATAGCTAACAACGTTTTAAATAACCCTAGAAACCAAGAACTTATTCAAAACTGGTTAAATAATTCACGTAATAATCGGCCCTTAGCCTTACCCTATAGTGGTAATGAAATAATTGGTAGAGGAATTCAAAGAGGTTCTACGACAATTGAGGAAATGACCAATGCTAAAATTATTTTAAAGAAAGATGCAAACGGAAAATTTATTTTAACTGGCTATCCAAATTAATAAATAGGAGGATAAATATGTTATTAAAACACAATCCAGAAGATGAAATTTATCAATTCCTAGCAGGAAACTTTCATCAAGATTCTTTCTATGAAGAGGTAATTCAAGAACTAATAGAAGAGGAAAATAAAGAATATATACAAGATGCTATTATTTTCTTAACTAAATTTATTCAAAGTGATTACAGTAAGGAAGAAAAAAATAGATATATAAAAGAAGCTGCAGATGGAATATATTTTGAGGGATTAAAAGTAACACCTTTAGAATGGTTAGAACACACCGTTGATTTATTGAAAAAAGGATAAAAAATACAATGTATGAAAATGTTAATAAATCAGAATATGAAATGTCTGTAAACTTAAAAAATGTTAAGTTAATTGAAGAAAAAAAAACTATATAGGGATTTACACTAGATAGCGATAATTAATTACAACAAATAAAAGCAGAACCTTATGAGAGTTCTGCTTTTATAATTTTCATTTTGCATACACATAAGCAGGATTAGCAGTTACATAGTATGCTTTGCTTTTACTGTTGTGAACTTTGTATTGATACGAACCATTCACAATTACTTTTAAGACCTTTTCTTTCTAGGGCCTACAATTAATTTAATCGCTGTTCTTTCTTCATTATTGATAGAGATCTCTTGAAACGCTGGAACAAAAGCTAAGTCAATACCACTTGGAGCGACGAACCCTCTTGCAATCGCAATTGCTTTAATCGCTTGATTTATAGCTCCAGCCCCAATCGCTTGAATTTCCACATTACCACTTGTTCTTAGTACACCCGCTATTGCACCCGCGACTGAATTTGGGCTTGATTTTGAAGATACCTTTAATATATTTTCCATGTAAGTTGCTCCCTCTATTATTTAATCTCTCTTTCGTTACAATTTTAAATATTTTAGCGTATCTTTAATTACTATTCACACCAAAAACAAACGATGCTTCATATGTACATTTATTCTATATTTTCTGACTTCTTCCTGCCCAGCTACACAAATAAAATAAAAAAATAAACTAAATAATCTAATATACATACGATTAAATATCCTAACTTCACCAAACGATAACATCCATACAGCAAAAGATAATATTGCTGTTTGTCAGACGAAATTAATATAGTAAAGTGAAACTTTAATGAGTGGGGGTTTTGTTCATCCCCCAACTAACTTCTTTGCTTTCACTGAATTTTGAGGTGGGGTCTTACTGCTCGGAAAATAGCGTTATAAACGTTTCCTCGTTACTTTAATCCATTTAGAAATCCCATTCATTTTTCTATCAAATTATGAACCTTATCATCTTCAAAAAGTGTTACAGGTAATACCCCAATACTATATTTCATCATTTGAGCACTTTATATTCCAAATCTATCTCCTTTTATAGTACAAGCATACACGCCAATTGTGATTCATTTTCATAAACTATTATGTGTTTTACATTTATTAAGAATAGGAGGTAATATATTGGGTTCATACTATCATTCTTCAAACTCGTATAAAAAATGCTCATGCAAATCTTCTTCCAGTTCAAATAAAAAATGTTCATGTGACCATTCACATAAACGAAGCTGTCCTGCATACGGAACTTTTTGGCAAACTGAATTTATAACTGTTCCTTTTGGCAACCCTTTTCCATTTAATCACGTTGGACCTTTAGCAGGAGGCGTTTCCTTACTAAACCCTACTACTATACAATTTAGACAAGCTGGTGATTATAGAGTCTCGTTCATTTCCAGTATTAATACTACTTTAAATCCTGTATTTCCACATATCCCAGTCATAACTATATTTTTAAATAACAATCCACTTGCTAATAGTCAAGGTGACTTCGCTATTCAAATGAATACTTCATCAAATAACGAATGTCTTCAACTCGTTGGCGAAACGATTGTTACAGTGCCAGCTAATTCAACTCTTCAACTTAGAAATAATAGTGGCTTTAATCGTCAAAGTATTGTAACTTGTGACAATGGTATAAATTCAGTTGAATTAACAGTTACAAAACTAAGTTAATATTATTTCTTCACATTCAGATACTATTTCAGCATCTTTTTTTATTGAATAACAGTTTTCTTCGACTTTTATTATCTCTCATCACGCAAAAAAAGTGCAGAATTCTTTCTAACTCAAGATTTCTGCACTTTTATATTATGCTTATTTATTCTTCCTTATTTCTCTACATAAACCGACTTAACAATCGTACGATTATATGGTTTTCCTTCTTTATTCATCCCTTTTATATCCATCGTAACGTTATATACTCCCGGTTGTTTTATATCTTTCAAAGCACCTGTAAATGTATTCGTATTAACATTTTGTAATTCATTAAATTCAGAGACTAACTTACCTTCTTTATTAACGACTCTTACTGTTATGGAAAGATCCCCTTTCATTTCAGGTGCCACTGGTGATTTTTTCAGTTTATACTCAGGTTTATTTACTTTAACCTTTGTAGGCATTTGAAGAACAAATGGCGCGTCATTCTTGTAATCGCTTACAAATAAATATGCATCTTTCGACTGCTTCGCCATCATTTTGATTTTCCATTCGCCTACTTCCAATTTATCAAACTTGAATGTTCTAATTGTCGCCCCATTAAAGAAAGATTCGCCTTCACCAGTAGTTATAGCGCTATCTTTGTTTGCATAGATTTTTCCTTTTGGAGATACCATTTGTACTTCTACATCAGAAGAAGCAGTTAGTACAGAAACTATTCCTTCAGCCTTTTTATCAACAGAAATACTTTGCTCTATCCACTGATTTTGTGGTAATTCGCCTCCTAAAATATTTTGATTTGAAGTTGTATTTAATTGTTCTAGATTTTCATTTGAACTAGTGCTGGATGCTACTAAAGCTGGTAACCCCACATTTGTCGTACGTAAATATGGTTCAATTCGTGCAAAAACAGCTGATCCTTTTCTTATATTGTCATGATCAAATCTTGAATCTGTAAATAAATGTGTACCGTACGATAGCTTCGCACTCCATTCATTTACTAGTCCATCATTTGAACCGTACGACGATAAATATAACCCGCCCATAGATAATGCAGAAAATGTTGGCCCCCAGCTAGTCCCAGTAGCCGTATAGTAACGGTTTAATTTAGCTGCTGGGTTGTTATCTATTGTTGAACGAAACTTTGCCATTTCACCTATTTGTAACGAATACGTACCATCATCTTTTTGACCTAATATAGAAGCAAGCCACCCTGCCCACCAACTATATGATAAATCTGCTAAATTTGAGCCGTGATGCGGTGTAGCAAGTGTAATAACATTTCCAACAAATCGATTCGCACCATATTCAACTAATGCAGCTTGTGTATCAATACCACCTTTACTATGTGCTACAATATTAACTTTTTTACCGAAATGATTATATATTTCTTCAAGTTTTTGTGCTAACAATTTTCCGTTATCCCACTGACTAGCCGAACCTTTCCCAGCAGCATCATATAATTGTATAAACACTGTTTGATAGCCTGCTTTCAAAGCATAATCATACATATCATTTATATCATGATATACTGTCTTTCCATACCAACTATCTGCATTACCATTTCTTCCTTGTACAAAGAGAATTGGTGGTTTATTCTCATCATAATTAGCAGGTTTTTGGCCTAAAAACCATTCTCCAGGTGTGAATACTTCTGTATCAGGAAACCCCTTTCCAAGCTCTTTTACAACTTCTGCCTGTACATTTGTGCTAATCGTTGGAGCCATGATAAAAAATACAATTAGTAAGACCACAAATCTTCTCATCAGTCGCATATTACTCCCCCTATTTTTTTGAAAGAAGGTGTTCTTTATAATATTTTATATTTTCCCTTCCTTAATAATAGCTAATCTTTTATTTTAAAAAGATGTTAGCCCTATTTTTAGAAGGTTACTAGTTGTGTACCCTCTTCCTTAACTCTCGTTATTCTCTTTGTTTCTACCTCTTCCTTTTGATAGAATACGACAAAAAAGTTTCTCAATAATTGTTAACTTCGCTACATCCAGATATTTTTTAAATTATTATTGTTTATATAAAGCATACAAATCTTGAAAAAATTTTAGTGAAAAAACATTTTATTACTAGTTAGTTATTTAAAAATATAATAAATATATGTACTTTCTTTTCATTAAATACAAACTAATTTTAAAGGAGCTTATATTATAAGACTTTCCTACGATTAAAAATTAAACTGAAATTTCAGAATAGAAAATCACATTTCCAGAAACATATATTATGATAATTTCCGCGCACTTGAATTAACTTTTTAGAAGTACTAACCTATCGGTGAGCAGAAGAAAATTCTGTAAAAAGAAAGGAGAATACTTTATGATGACCAATTTACAAAAGGAGTTTTTTAAACGCTTAAAAATTCCTGCAAAAGAAATAACATTTGATGATTTAGATGAAATTCTCTTAAAAATGGGAATGATTCTCCCCTATGAAAATCTTGATATTATGGCTGGCACTATTAAAAATATCTCAAAAGATAACTTAATAGAAAAGTTACTTATTCAAAAACGAGGTGGACTTTGTTATGAATTAAACTCCTTATTGTATTATTTTTTAATTGATTGTGGGTTTCAAGTATACAAAGTAGCCGGTACTGTTTATGATCTGTACGATAATAAATGGAAACCCGATGATGGTCATGTCATTATCATATTAAGTCATGAGGATAAAGATTATGTTGTGGATGCAGGTTTTGCATCTCATCTCCCTTTACATCCAGTCCCTTTTAACGGAGATGTCATCTCCTCTCAAACAGGAGAATATCGAATTCGTAAGCGAAATACTCGAAAAGGTACGCATATTTTAGAAATGAGAAAAGGAGCTAACGGAGAATCTACAAGTTTCTTACAATCTGAACCTTCAAATGAATGGAAAATAGGCTATGCTTTCACTGTAGATCCAATAGATGAGAAAAAAGTGAATAACATTCAAAAAGTGATTGTAGAGCATAAAGAATCTCCTTTTAATAAAGGGGCTATCACTTGTAAATTAACTACTTATGGTCACATATCATTAACAAATAAAAATTATACAGAAACCTTTAAAGGCACTAAAAATAAACGACCAATAGAATCTAAAGATTACGCTCGCATTCTTCGTGAATCTTTTGGAATAACGCAAGAGAAATATGTAGGAAAAACACTAGAAAGAGGTTAGTTGACTACAAGTATTTCATAATAAAGCAGATTCTATATTTAGAATCTGCTTTATTTTATATTTTGTTATAAATTAGTTTAATTTTGTTGTTACCCTTTAATTTTCAATTATATATTCATCATCATATTTATCGTATTGTAACCCTTTCCCTATCTTTGATTCTGTAACTTGATCTCTTAAAAACGGTGCAGCATCCATTTTGCTAGTTGCAATTTCAATTCCATATTTTTTCGTTAAATGAGCTAACTCTATTAAAAACCACTCTCTTCGCAATGTAACTGGAATATCCAATGTTTTTCTTTTCATATATAATAGCACCTCTTTTATTTTCATAGCTTAAAAACATCACTGGATGCACTTATTAAAACTACCTTTCACCGCTAACATCCAATGAAACATTATAGTATATGCATGTCCATTTCAAACGTGCTATCACAAATATGATATTTAAGTTTACATAATTATATTATGTAATAGCAGAAAAGGAAGGCATGTCCCTCCCCCTTCTACTATAGAGATTTAAATTAAGAACATCTTGGTACACCTAAAGCTAAAAATAAACCTGCTACTCCCGCAGTAATCGGTACTTTTAACGTAATAACATCGTCTACCTTCGTTACTAAAAAGTAAGCATTACCTTCTTGTAATATACAAGTTACTAACAATTGAAATTCCATTCAAATCTCCTCCTTTCAATCGATATACTATAATTTATGAAATATCTTTCAAAAAGTAATAGGAAATATATCTATTTTTCTATATATATAAAATAATCGTTTATAAGTCTAGTAAAAATATTAATTTTCTAAATTTATATAAAACGTGTAATATCCAATAAGTTCCTATATAATCAATAAGTTCCTATATAATCAATAAGAAGAATCTTACAAATGCAGGTATGAAAATGGCGATTTTGAGTAATATTGGTGCAGCTTTATTTTCTATTGCTTTTATTCTTTTAATCTTATGTATCATTTCATTCTTTAAGAAAAATGGAAAAGCAAAACAATATGGACGTCCTACCGTTATTCTTTTTATGATTTCTATTATATTAATAACGACCGATACAACAAAATCGGAACACCCCGTCGTCGAGTTTTTTTCTACTTTAAGTTTCATTCTATTTATATTCTTCCTTGTTATAGCAATCTTATCTGTAATTAAGAAAACAGGTGTAGCGAAAAAACAATTTATTATTACAGCCGTATTATTTGTCATTTTTGTTGCGCTATTAGGTATTTCAGCTCCTTCTTCTGAAAAAACGACAGCAACTAGTACAAAAGTTGCCTCTAACAATGAAGAACAAAAAGATAGTGAACAGAAAAAAGAGCTAGAAAAGAAAGAGGCGGACGAAAAAACTCAAAAGCAAGAAGATGAGAAGCGTCAAGCCGAGGAACAAGCTCGTAAACAACAAGAAGAACAAAAACGTAAGGCTGACGAACAGGCTCGTAAACAACAAGAAGAGCAAAAAGCATAGCAAACTCAAACACAACCCGCTTCAGAAAATACTAGTAGTGCATACTACAAAAATTGTGCTGCAGTTAGAGCAGCTGGGAAAGCTCCTTTACATAAAGGGCAACCAGGTTATAGCTCTCATCTTGATCGTGATGGCGATGGAATTGCATGTGAAAAATAGCAATAAAAAAGAAGCTTCTACTAAGCTTCTTTTTTATTAACGCAAAATATTACCACTTATTACTTTCCCCCTTATTTTAATAACATTCTTCTTATTATTCTCAAAAACGACACAGAATAAGTGATTTCAATCACTACATAGATGTTAATTTATCGCTATTCTTAATTTAGTTATTACATTCAAACTTTATGGAGGCGTTCATATGAAACATGCATTTACTGAAACTTCTATTGTCGGTGAGATCGTTACACAATTTCCGAAAGCTAGTGATCTTTTTAAATCATATAGAATAGACTTTTGTTGTGGTGGCAATAAACCACTTATTGATGCAATTCATGAAAGAAATTTATCAGCAACAGAAGTACTTACAGAATTAAATACACTTTATAATAATACGAAACGATTAAATGAATCTGAAATTGATTGGAAAAATGCTTCTTATCGTGAATTGATTGATTATGTTATAAATAAGCATCATCGCTATTTAAATGAAGAATTACCACAGTTAAGTCCGTATGTGACGAAAGTATTACGCGTCCACGGAGCAAGTCAGCCTCACTTAGCTCAAATTCATAAGCTATTTCACGAATTAAAGATGGAATTAGAACAACATTTAATTAAAGAAGAAACAGAAGATTTTCCATTAATTTTAGAATTTGAACAAAATCCAAATGAAGAAAACTATGTGAATTTACGTAAAGTAGTAGATAAGTTGGAAAATGAACATAACCACGCAGGCAACATTATTAAAGAGCTTCGTAAAGTTACAAATGACTTTACTCCTCCAGAAGGAGCTTGCGGCACTTATCGACTTGTTTACCAACGCCTTGAAGCACTAGAGTCTGATTTATTTGAGCATATTCATTTAGAAAATAACATTTTATTTCCACGTGCAATTACGAGAGTATAAATCAAGTGCAGGACATGAGTATACATACTTATGTCCTGTTTTTTCATTTGGTAAAGAATATACACATCCCTCTCGAATAAATCCGAATTTTAACAATTTGTGAATCATTATAAAAATGTGATAAATATCACATCTCCCCTTTTTTGGATTTTCTATAATAGAAATATAATCCTTTGTTCAACATTTCACAGAAAAAGGGGAAACGAAAATGAAAAAACGTTTAGTTATGATCGGAAATGGTATGGCTGGAATACGCTGTATGGAAGAAATATTAAAACATAATAGTGATTCATATGAGATTACTATTTTGGGAGATGAACCGCATCCAAACTACAATCGCATTATGCTCTCTCACGTTTTACAAGGCAAAACAAATATGCAAGATATCATTATGAATGAATACAGTTGGTATGAAGAAAACGAAATAACTTTATATACAAACGAAAGAGTTCAAAGTATTAACCGAGAAGCAAAAATCATTATCACAGAAAAAAATCGTACTCTTACATATGACAAACTCATTATCGCAACAGGTTCTAGTGCTTTTATTTTACCTGTTGAAGGTTCTACTCTTCCTGGTGTAACAGGATTTCGAACAATTGAAGATACACAATTTATGATAGACACCGCTAAAGAAAAGAAAAAGGCCGTTGTTATTGGTGGTGGGTTACTTGGTTTAGAAGCCGCAAGAGGTCTTATTGACTTAGAGATGGACGTACATGTTGTTCATTTAATGCCAAACTTAATGGAGCAGCAACTAGATACGAAAGCAGCTTCTCTATTACGCGAAGATTTGGAAGCGCAAGGCATGCAATTTCTAATGGAAAAGAAAACTGTAAAAATTCTTGGTACAGACCATGTTGAGGGCATTCAATTTGAAGATGGTGAAGTTGTAGATTGTGATTTAGTCGTAATGGCTGTCGGAATACGCCCAAATACGCAAATAGCAAAAGATGCTGGTTTAATTGTAAATCGCGGTATTGTAGTCAATGACTATATGCTAACAAATGACGAGTCCATTTATGCAGTTGGAGAATGTGCAGAGCATGACGGTATCGCATATGGACTTGTTGCTCCTCTTTATGAACAAGGTGCGATATTAGCAAAACATATAACAAATTTACAAACTGATGGATATTCGGGCAGTATCGTCGGTACGCAATTAAAAGTTGCAGGTTGTGATTTATTCTCTGCTGGTCAAATTTATGAAGATGCTCAAACGAAAGCAATATCAATCTTTGATGAATGTAAACGTTCCTATAAAAAAGTATTAATTCGTGACAATAAAGTCATCGGTATCGTTTTATATGGTGACACAGCTGACGGAACACGCCTCTTTAGCATGTTAAAGAAAGAAGAAGATATACAAGAATATACAGCCGCTTCTCTTCTTCACAAAGCTGGTGAAGAAAGTGAACTTAACGTTGCTACTATGAGTGCTGATGACACGATTTGCGGATGTAATGGTGTTACGAAAGGTACAATCGTTCACGCCATTTTAGAACAAGAGTTAACGACTTTTGAAGAAGTTAAAGGCTGTACGAAAGCCGCAGGGTCTTGTGGTAAATGTCGTCCGCTTGTGGAACAAGTTTTATCTCATACACTTGGAGATGCTTTTGATGCCTCAGCGCAATCTGCCGGTATGTGTGGATGTACACCTTTATCCCGTGATGAAGTCGTAGCGGCCATTTACGAGAAAGGCTTAAAATCTCCAAAAGAAGTACGAAATGTTCTTGGTTTTGCACATGAAGACGGCTGTTCGAAATGCCGCCCTGCTTTAAACTACTATTTACGTATGGCGATTCCAGAAGAATATGAAGATGATAAATCGTCCCGTTTCGTTAATGAAAGAATGAATGGTAACATCCAGCACGATGGTACATTCTCTGTTATTCCACGTATGTACGGAGGCGTTACAACAGCAGATGATTTAATGAAAATTGCTGAAGTTGCGAAGAAGTATGATGTTCCACTTGTGAAAATTACCGGTGCAAGCCGAATTGGCTTATACGGTGTCAAGAAACAAGATTTACCTAACGTATGGGCTGACTTAAATATGACTTCTGGATATGCGTATTCAAAATCTCTTCGTAATGTAAAATCATGTGTTGGCTCTCGTTTTTGCCGTTTCGGTACGAAAGATTCATTAGGACTTGGTATGTTGCTTGAACAATCATTAGAAATGGTAGATACACCTCATAAAATGAAAATGGGTGTAACTGGTTGTCCGCGTAACTGTGCGGAAGTACTGACGAAAGATTTTGGCGTTGTTTGTGTCGAAAATGGATATCAACTTTATATTGGCGGAAATGGTGGTACAGAAGTACGTGAAGCTGATTTTGTAATGATTGTCCCTACTGAAGATGATGTCCTTCGCATCGCTACAGCTTACATGCAATATTATCGTGAAACTGGTATTTACGGAGAGCGTACTGCCTACTGGACAGAACGTTTAGGCTTCGATCACATAAAAGAAATACTGCACGATGCAAATATGGTTACTACGTTAAATGAACGTTTCCAAAAAACTCGTGGCACATATAAAGAAGCATGGGGACAAGCACTAGAAACGACATCATTAAAAGCGATGTATGAAGTAGAAACTGTGAAATAAGGAGCTGTGACCTATATGATACAAACGAAAGAAAAAATAAAAGTTATGCGTGCAGAAGACCTTCCTATTCAAATCGGTAAAGAGGTGCAAATGAAAGGTATGTCTTTCGCCCTATTCCGCCTTTCAAATGGCGATATTCGAGCTGTAGAAAATCGTTGTCCTCATAAAAACGGGCCATTAGCGGAAGGTATTGTATCTGGAGAATTCGTCTTTTGTCCACTACATGATTGGAAAATTTCACTACTAACAGGTGAAGTTCAAAAACCTGATGACGGTTGTATTCAAACGTATGAAGTAGAAGTTATTGACGGAGATATTTATATATACATGTAATTTACAAAAGGAAGCCTCCCCTGGCTTCCTTTTAAATAAAAATAGACGAGGTGCGAATATGAACGGATATGTATATTTAGTTGGTGCAGGACCAGGTGATGAAGGGCTTATTACAAAAAAAGCGATAGAGTGCTTAAATCGTGCAGATATCGTCTTATATGACCGCTTATTAAACCCTTCCTTTCTTAATTATACAAAAGAAACATGTGAACTTATTTATTGCGGAAAAATGCCAAAGAATCATACTATGCGTCAAGAAATGATTAACTCACACCTCCTTCAATTTGCGAAAGAAGGAAAAATCGTAGTCCGCTTAAAAGGCGGAGATCCATCTATTTTTGGCCGTGTTGGTGAAGAAGCAGAAACTTTAGCATCAGCAAATATTCCATATGAAATTGTACCAGGTATTACATCTAGCATCGCCGCTAGTATCTATGCAGGTATTCCCCTCACCCACCGTGACTACAGTAATAGTGTCACTTTATTAACCGGACATGCAAAAGGTCCTTTAAGTGATCATGGAAAATATAATTCATCTTACAATAGCGACACGATTGCCTACTACATGGGTATAAAAAACTTACCTACAATTTGTGAAAACTTACTACAAGCAGGAAAAAAAGAAGATACGCCAGTAGCAGTCATTGAATGGGGTACAACTGGTAAACAGCGCGTTGTCACAGGGACACTGTCTACCATTGTTTCTATTGTCAAAAACGAAAATATTTCTAATCCTTCTATGACAATTGTTGGTGATGTCGTTTCCTTACGTAATCAAATCTCTTGGAAAGAACGCAAGCCATTGCACAGCAAGAAAGTTTTATTTGCATCTGCAACAAATAAAAAAAGCGCAATAAAGCAAATGTTACAAGAGTCCGGTGCAGAAATATATCAAATTCCAACTTTCAAAAAGAAAGAATACACATTAACCTCTGAACAAATCAATAAGATTTTTAACGTTGATCGTCTTGTATTTTGTTCCGCTGACAGTGTAGACATCTTAATGCAATCATGCAGTAAATATCATAAAGATATTCGTTCCTTACAGGCAGAACTTCAGTATATGAACCTTTCTATTCAAGAAAAGCTCATGCAATATGGATTGTTCAGTAAACCTGCGCAATTTTCTTCGAATTCAACGATTTATTTAGGACGAAACATTAACCGAATTGCTGTTATTCAAGAAAAAATTGGTGCTGGTTCCTATATGATGACTCATGAGTACACAATTGATCATCGCTTCGATGAAATTCATTCACGTATTCTTTCTGAATTCTCATGGGATAGCATTGTATTTGAAGGTCGTGCTTCTATTGATACGTTTCTAGCAGAAATAAAACGCCTTGGCTTTATCAATATTCTTACTCTCCCATTCTCGTATACCGACGTTCCAACTTTACACTATGCAAATAAAGTTGGGTTTCATAACGTAGATCATCAATTACAAGAAACTCTTATGAAGAAAGACATGGTGAGACAATGAAAGGAATTGTATATGTTGGACATGGGAGCCGGCTACAAGAAGGTAATGAACAATTCATTCAATTTATTCAATCTGTTATGAAAGAGCGAAACGAAAGAATTCAAAAAATAGCTTTTCTAGAACTAACGACACCTACTATTTCGGATGCAGTTACAGAAACGATAATAGAGGGAGTAACTGAAATAATGATTGTACCTGTTTTATTATTTGCAGCAGCTCACTATAAACGTGATATTCCTTTTGAAATAGAGCAACTACAAAAGAAATATCCACAAATAACATTTTCAGTTGTACCTCCTTTTAGTACACATCCACATATGGTGGAACTTGTAGTGAAAAGAATACGTGAAGCTATGTCAATGCAAAATAGTAGTATTTTACTCGTAGGACGAGGCAGTAGTGATCCACAACCGATACATGAATTACAACAAATCAGAGCAGCTGTCGAACGAAAACTTGGTATGCCAGTATCCTGTTCCTTTTTAACGAAAGGAACTCCCTCTTTTGCTGCTGAGCTCAAGGCTATAACATCGACTGCGTCCCATGTATATGTCATGCCGTACCTTCTCTTTACCGGATTATTACTTCAAAAAATTAAATTGCATACAAAAAAATATGATCACGTTACGACTTGTAACTGTCTTCAGTTTGATACATACATGAAGTTAACATTATTAGAACGAATGGAGGAATGCATATATGTATAACATGTACCCTCTTATGTTTAATCTACAAAATAAAGTGGTCGTTATCATTGGTGGAGGTAAAATTGCATATCGAAAAGCGTCTGGATTAAAAAATACAGGTGCTTTCGTCACTGTTGTCAGCCCAGAAATTTGCGAGGAAATGAAGGAACTTTCTTATATTACTTGGAAGCAAAAAACTTTTAGTAATGATGATATTAAAGATGCTCATCTTATTTATGCAGCTACAAATCAACATGCTGTAAATATGATGGTCAAACAGGCCGCTCATGATTTCCAGTGGGTTAACGTTGTAAGTGGTAGTACAGCATCATCTTTTCACACACCTGGTGTCATTCGAAATGATGAATATGTTGTCACTATTTCAACTTCAGGTAAGGACCCATCGTTTACGAAGCGCATGAAGCAAGAATTAACATCTATACTTCCTAAACTTATAAAAAAACTTTCTCATACTCGCAAATTGTAATCTATCACTCAGCTAAAATAGTAATTAACTTTGAACAAACGTTTTTAGAGGCCTTTGTTCTTTTTGCTTTAGTTTCGTTTTTTAGGCTCAGACAAGCAATTGGACAAGAATCTGTGAAGAAAAATAACGGCAACAATTACGGACATAAAAAACAGTTGCTTGAGAGCAACTGCTTCAATACAGGTTTTATATTGGATATTCATTCAACCAAATTAGCGCATATTCATACTCATCAAAAAATCTCACAGATTCTTTCGTATTAGATTGTTGTAAATAATCCATTATCTCCCCCTCTTCAAGGAGAAATGCAATTGCCTTACTGTGATTCAAAATGGTTTCATTGAAAAACTTCTCTTTCCATACTTTTTGAACAGAAAAATGATTTGGCGTGTATCCTTTTCTATCCACCAACAATTTGTATTTCCGCCCTTCGGAAATGAATTGCTGACAAACCTGCTCGAAACCATTAAACCATTCATACACATCATCTGTTTTTATATTACCAACTAGATGGGTAACAATTATATCTCTCGAAACCGTTGTGCTAATATTCTGTTTATTCAACTTGGAATCATCCCCCTTATTTACAATAATACGGAAAAACTACATGGAATCAATAAAGATAAAATTCTTACTTGACGCTCCCCCATCACTATCAACCTAAGCTCATGTAACGTCAATTATAAGCGAGATTGTGTCTTTTTTCGCAAATCTATATGTAGATGCTTTAAAGATTTACATACGAAATAACCCCTAATGAGTTTCCTTTTTTTGAATTAAGCCACTTGATTATCAGACATAGTACAATTGTAAACGACACTCAATATATTTAAGACTGTTTTCTTCTCATATCGATGGGATTTCCGTCCATCATTTACCACCTCAAATCTATTCGTTTTTTGCACGTACATTCAAAACAAAATATATGACAAATAAATAATGACAGTTACTGTAATAATGCTGAAAAGTGTTGAAAATAAAACGATTTGTGCATGTAATTCAGGTTCTATTTGATACTCCATAGCAATGGTTGATGTATTTCTTGAAGTAGGAAAAGAACTTGCAATAAATAATGATTGTGCAACAATACCATCCATGTTTAGTAGATATATCATAGCAAGTGCTAATAATGGTCCCATCAGTAACCTTCCAATTAAAGCCCATGTTATGACTCGATGGAAAAAATTAAGCTTAATGTTGGATAATTGTGCCCCTAGCAATATGAGTGCTATTGCAACAAAACCATTCGCAAGCTGATTAAGAGGAATAAAGATAGAATTAGGTATTTGAATTGTAAAAGATTGAAAGAAAACCCCTAATACGAGTGCATGAAATACAGGCAGTCTTAGAAATGATTGAATAATACCTCCGATTGTTTTTGTTGCTGATAGTAAGTTATATATCCCATATGAATAAGTTAAAAGATTCTGGAAAATAACAATAAAAATTTGAATGGAAACCCCCACTGGATTGTGACTGAAAATCAATTGACTTACTGGTAACCCATAATTACCGGAATTCATTAACGAAATGCTATTTTTTAGAGCTGCACTTTCTCCTTTTTCTAACTTTAATATTTTTGAAATGAAATGACTTACTATGATCAGACTCAGACTATAAAGCATTAAATAGTATATTATCTGGAGCAACAAACCTGTTTCTATACGAATATCATATATATTCACAAATACAGCCGCTGGCATCAAGCAATAAGTAATAAGTGTAGATAGCTGCTTTAAGTTAAATTGAAACTTTCTTTGTAAGATTGCACCAATTAGCATCAATATTAATATTGGTAATATCACGTCTAATATAATAAAAACAAACATGTAAAACCTCATTCCAAATATATTATAGTTGGATTAAACTCTTTACTAAATATGGACCACATTTTATTCATCGGAAAACACCCTCAGTTCTTAATAATCAGAAAACTGAAATCAATAATATGAAAATGCTCATCAAAAATTCTTATTTCATTTCCCTCCCCTCTCTTTTCTTTAACATATCAAATATAACTCATAAAGAAAATTATGGATTGTTTATACAAATTCATAATTTTATCTTATCAACCTAAACGGTATTTTTTATTTTAAGTATTCTTTTTCACAATATCCATTAGCCTTACCAAAAAATCTGGCCCTAGAAAAATCTGATACTGCAGTTACTATGCGAAGAATACTTACATCAATTCCATACTTGTCGCTTAAAACACCTAACATACTTGATACTTGTTTATCTTGAGTGGACTTATATTTTTTTCATCTAAACATCCCGATTCAATTAAATATTTGCATTCTAAAAATGAGTTCGATCTTTAGAATAGATTTAAGATTTCCTTCACTAATCTACCCTTTAATTGAATAACTTTTGACTTCTATATTTTAAAATAAAATTCCATAAACCTTCTGTTTTTCATTTTAAAAACACACTCTTTTAGAAAACGAGCGTTTGTTGAGATAGCAATAAAAACATGTTGAAGCCTATTACAAAAAGAACCATCCCAAAATACTTTGGGACAGTTCTTTTTCCTTATTAATGATTCTTTAACATCACTAACAATTTCTCTTGGCTATACATCCATACTGTAATGATTAAACAAGCAAGTGCGACTTCTGATAACGCCATAAATCCAATTGCATAATGACCTGTTAATTGGAATAGTAACGTTAAAATTAGCGGTGGGAAGAATCCTCCTAGTCCACCTAAAGCTGATACGAGACCATTTACAATACCAGCTTGTTCTGAGAAATACATTGGAACGAGTTTAAAGATTGTACCATTACCTATACCTGCACAAAATGCGACTAGTAGGCAACCAAATGTATACACGTTCATGCTAGGCATAAATGATAAAATAATACCTGAAAGTGTTAAACCGATAAATACAAAGATTAATATTTTAAATGGATTAAACTTATCACCGAGCCAACCACCAATTGGGCGCATAATTGTTGCGAGTACGATGAATCCAGCTGTCCGCATACCTGCATCTACTTTCTCTAATCCGAAGTGAGATACTAAAAAGTTTGGTAAGTATACGGTAAATGCGACAAATGATCCGAATGTTAAAAAGTAAAAGATACATAAAAACCAAAGTTTTTCATTTTTATATACACCTTTTATTTGTTCCATTAATGGTGTATTCACCTTTTTCTCTTTACGATCGCCTAATAAAAAATTCATAAGTGCAAATGCTGCAAGTAAAACCAAATAACATTGTACTGTCGCTCTCCAGCCAACTGAAGTTGCGATAACAGGCGCTAAAAATGAAGTAATGGCTGTTCCGGCATTACCTACACCGTAAATACCATTTACAAAACCGTGACTCTCTTTCGGAAAGTATTTTGGTAAAGAAGTTACCCCTACAGAGAATACAGCACCACCGATTCCGACAAATAATCCACCAATAATTAAATCCATCATAGAATTGGCAACACTAATATAAAAGACAGGAAATAATAATAAAATAAAACTAATAAAGAATAATTTTCTTGCTCCGAAACGATTTGTCCAATAACCAATTGGAATGCGAAGAACAGAACCTAAAATAACCGGTACTGCTGTTACTATAGAAATTTGTCCCGCAGTTAATGGAATATCCGCTTTAATATAAGGCATTAATGATGATAAAATGACCCATACCATAAAACCGATAACTAGATTAGAAGTTTGTAAACTTAATTGAAAATTAGGACTTTTCATCCTGTTCCCTCCTATGTATGCATAGTTATATTCATTCTCTCCAGCCTAATCACGTCCTAACATGATTAGGCTGAAAAGAATCAACCACCACTTACTGGCGGAATCATTGCTACGACATCGCCAACTTGAATGATGTCATCCTCATTTGCATACTCTTCATTTATCGCGACCATAATCTCGTTTGAAATTGCTACATTATATTCCTTAATCAGAACTTCCTTCAGCTTCGCAACTGTAATATTTTCACAATCTATGTGTAATGCCGGCTTACTTACTTCTTCTTGTAAATGTGCAAATAATAGTACTTCAATCATATACTCCTCTCCTTTCCAGGCTCACCATTTGCATATGTTACCTTCTCTAACTGATCACCTATCCATGACTCACCATCTTCCCAAAACTCTTTCTTCCAAATTGGAACAATTTGTTTAATACGCTCCATAATATATTCGTTCGCCTCATATGCAGCTTTCCGGTGTGGTGTAGAAACAGCGACAACAACAGCAAGATCAGAAATTTGTAATGTACCAATGCGATGTGTAATAGCGACATATGTCCCTGGCCACTTCTCTCCTACTTCAGTGCCAATTCTCTCAAGCTGGTTCTCCGCCATTGTCTTATAAGCTACATACTCTAAACAAAGTGTACGTCGACCTTTCGTAAATTCTCTAACAGTACCAATAAAAGTAGTAACCGCACCACACTCACGACGAATTACTTTGTTTGTAACTTCTTCAATTGAAATAGGTGTATCAATTACTTCATAATACGTATGTGTCATCTTGCACCTCTGATCCTTATATAAGTTAGCAATCTCTTTTTCTATTACTTGTATGATCGAAGCGGCTCTTCCCACGGCCACTCACTTCCGACGTTCGATTCTAATAACAGTACCGAAACGGTTATTCCTGTTTCAAATCCTCTCGTTCCTCCCGGCAGAACGATAAATGCATTCGCTTCTGCAATTGAAGAAATTGCGCTAGATTTATCTAAACCGACTGGTGTAACTTGCAATTGCCCATCTACAATTTCTACTCTCCCTCTTACAAAACGAGTAAACGGATTTGCTTTCGAAATGTCTTTCTGTAAAATTGCCTCTGCACGATATATGTGCGGATCTTTCCTATGCAAGTATGTTCCAATGACAGGTCGAACATACAATTCACATCCGACATAACAAGCAGAAGGATTACCAGATAGACCAAATAATAGTTTTCCCTCTAACTCAGCTACAGTTGTCACACTTCCTGGTCGCATCGCTATTTTGTTAAAAAGTACATTAGCTTGTAATCTCTCATAAATAGCCGGTAAATAATCATAGTCTCCTACTGAAACGCCACCAGTTGTAATTAATATATCAACTTCTTTTATCGCTTTTTTTACAGTGTTATAACACGTCTCAAAATTGTCAGCGAATTGCCCATAATACTGTACAATTCCACCTGCTCGTTCAATTTGAGCAGCTACCATATAAGAGTCACTATTTCGAATCTTCCCTGGCTTTAATTGTTCATGTACTTCGAGCAGTTCACTTCCTGTCGTTACAATTCCAATGACTGGCTGTTTTACAACATATACCGTACTATAACCAAACGTAGCAAGAAGTGCTGCAACTCCAGGATTAATAACAGTCCCTTTTTTCACCAGAATGCTATTTTGTTTTACATCTTCTCCTTTAAAAGAAATGTTATCCCCAGCAACAAAGGAGCGTTTCAATTTCATATAAGTCTTTTCGTTTTCTTCAAATCCTTCCGTTAGCTCTAACATAACTACTGCATTACACCCCGCAGGAATTGCCGCACCTGTCATAATACGGACAGCTTGAAATGCTTTCACATCTTCTGTAAAAACAAAACCTGCTCCAATTTCACCAATCACTTCAAACAGAATGGGATTACTGCTACTTGCTTCTTTTGTGTCTTCTGCTCGAATCGCAAATCCGTCGTATGGAGAACGATTGAAATGCGGGACATCATGATCTGCAATAACATCTTCTCCAAGTGTTCTACCGTAGCTTTCTATAAGAGAAACCTTTTCTATTTCACCTTGGTAAGCATATTCCATTACACGTGCAACTGCTTCTGCCACTGGAATTGGTATACGTTTTTCTAACATTCTTTTTCACCTCGTTTTAATAAGGGACAACTCTCTTTCTGTTCATCCTATATATTTTGCGTATAAACGTTTTGCTATTTTCACATCATTTGTTCCATGAATAAATGCCCTACCGTCTGTAAATAAAACGAAACGATATTCATCAATTAGAAATGATAGTAAGTAAGGCGTTTTTTGGACAAGTACACTTTTTTGTAATCGTTTTTGAACTTCCTCTAAATGAAGAACACGTTTTACCCCTGAACGGATTTGAACCGTATTCCGTCCGCATAGCACTTCCATTTTCATCTGTGCTTCAAATGTTAAACTTGGGTACGTGCGTGTATTTCCACAAGATGGACATGTATTTTTCTTCTGTCTATTTACTTTTAATGAGAGATATTGATTGTTCCAAATATCAAATGATAACATTGTTCCTCTTAGCGCCTCGAAATCATCCACCAATATTTTCATCGCCTCTGTTACTTGATGAGCAACGACCATTTGTACAGCTGGTTGAATGATTCCTGCTGTATCGCATGTTGCACTGCCCATAGGATGATCCATTAAGCAGCGAAAACATGGTGTTTTCCCTGGAAGAATTGTATACGTTACACCGTAACTTCCAATACATCCACCGTATATCCAAGGTATATTTTCTTTTTGTGAAATGTCATTTATAAGTAGGCGCGTATCAAAATTGTCAGTCGCATCTAATATGAGATCCACTTCTTTTGTTAACTCTTTTATTTCTTGCAGTGTGACATCCGATACTACTGGTACAATTTCCACTTCAGAATTAATCTTTCTTAAATGCTCTGCCGCTGCAATTGCTTTCGGTTTGCACTGCTGTGCATCTTCTTCTGTATATAACTGTTGCCGTTGTAAATTACTCCATTCGACGTAGTCACGGTCAGCAATTGTCAATTTCCCAATTCCCATTCTAACAAGAGCTTCTGCATTTGCAGCTCCTAGTGCACCCGCACCGATTAGGAGCACATGCTTTTCTCTTATTTTTCTTTGTCCCATTTCACCAATTCTAGAAAACAATACTTGTCTTGCATAACGCTCTTGCATAAGAACTCCGCCTTTCACTATCCACCAATGTAAGACATTTCAACTTTTGGACGTTTACTTGTACTTTCAACTGTTCTTTCATCTGAATATCGATCTGTTCTATATCGCCATGTATGTTGTAAAATTTTTAATAATGAGGCGTCAGAAATATTTTCTCGAAGAAGCGTTCGCAAATCCGTTCCTTTTGTTCCAAATAAACATGTAAAAAACTTACCGTCTGCCGAAATACGGGCTCTCGTACAAGAAGAACAAAATGACTCAGAAACAGAAGTAATAAATCCAACTTCTGCATCGCTCCCTACATATCGATACATTTTCGCAACCTCTCCAAAGTAACGAGGTTTAACAGGCTCAATCGGATATACACGATTAATCTTCTCTATTAATTGTTCCTTCGTAATAACTTGTTCAAAGTTCCAGCCGTTTGTACTGCCCACATCCATAAACTCTATAAAACGGAGCTGAATTTCTTTTTCTTTAAAGTAACGAGCCATATGAAGAATTTGACTATCATTCATTCCTTTTTTTACGACCATATTTACCTTTACTTCTAACCCTGCGTTCTTCGCTTCTTCAATTCCTTTTAATACAGGTTTTGTGCTTACATTTCGTCCATTAATTTTTTTGAAGACATAATCCTCTATCGCATCTAAACTAATATTTACACGTTTTAATCCCGCTTCTTTTAACGCCTTTGCTTGTTTTGCTAAATGAATACCGTTTGTTGTGAGTCCAATATCTTTTAAGCCTTCTAGCTTTGCAAGTCTTGCAATTAACGTCGGTAAGTCTTTACGCAATAAAGGTTCACCGCCAGTAAGCCTAATTTTATTGACTCCCATACTTATAAATAATCTCGCTAATCTTTCTATTTCATCGAACGTTAATAAAAGCTCTTCCTTTAAAAAAGCGTAATCAGGTCCGAACACTTCAGCAGGCATACAGTATGTACACCTAAAATTACAACGATCAATAACTGAAATACGTAAATCTTGAAGTGGCCGTTCTAAAGAATCTTTCATGTTCTCATGCATCTATATCCCTTCTTTTCTGCTGCAATCCTTAGTAAGCTTTCAATTTTTTTATTTGCCTTCATTATAAAAAAGAAGCTACATATTCAATGTGACTTTTCTCACATTACTTTCCCCATTCAAAAATTCTTCACAAATCCGTTCGAATTTTGTTCACATCTTTAATCTCATCCACTTTGTCTATTGAATTTTTCAAACTAAAAACTGAAGATTTCTTCCCCTTACGGTCATTGAAATTTCAATTTATTTTTAAAATAGCTCTTGCATTTTCATCATACTTACACTCAAAATAGGAAATGTATTGCTTATAAGAAGAAAGGTGATCACTGTGGCAAACAGTATGACATTATCTCAAGATTTAAAAGAATTACTTGCATCTGTTGAATATAAAATGCAAATTAAAAAAGGTAGTTTTATTTTTCAAGAAGGTATGGAGGCAACAGAGCTCTATATCATCCACTCAGGAAAAGTACAAATTAGTAAATTAAGTGCTGACGGACAAGAATTGACACTTCGAATTTGTTCGGAATATGACATTATTGGAGAACTAACATTATTCACGGACAATGCGAAATACTTATTAAATTCAAAATGCCTTGAAGATGTTGAGGTAGGAGTTATAAAGCGTGAAGCGTTAGAAAAAGCATTACTCCAAAAACCAGCACTTGTATTTGAATTTATGAAATGGATTAGTGAACATTTAAGAAGAATGCAAACGAAGTTCCGAGATTTAGTATTACACGGCAAAAAAGGTGCCGTGTACTCTACTCTTATACGAATGACAAATAGTTACGGTGTATTAAAAGAAAATGGGATTCTCATCGATTTACCATTAACAAATCAAGAACTTGCTAATTTCTGTGCAACTTCACGTGAAAGTGTAAATCGAATGTTAAATGAATTAAAAAAGCAAGGTACAATTTCGATTCATAAAGGAAAGATTACAATCCACGATTTACAATTTTTAAAATGTGAAATTGCTTGTGAAGATTGCTCTGCTTCTGTTTGTAGCATTGATTAGCATCTTATTTAGATGCTAATCTTTTTTCAATTTAAACTACTTATTAACGATTATTTCCTATGTAAACAAAAACGAGGCCTGCCATATGAGACCTCGTTTCGTTTTAGCTGCTAACTCCTATCCGTTTACAGCAGTATTATTTTTTCAACTCATTAGGAATACGTCTTCTGTAAATTACATAACTACGGCTTACATATTTAATTGGGGCACTAAATACATGTACTAGTCTTGTAAATGGCCACACTGCGAATAAACCCATCCCTGCAAGAATATGAATTTTAAACCATACTGGTACTTCCGTCATATATTCAACTTTCGGTTGGAAAATAAAGAGACTTCGGAACCAAGGGCCAATTGTTGTACGATAATCAAATCCTTTTGAATCGATATTTAAAAATGTTGAAGAAAGTCCTGCTAACATTACGATAAGTAATAAAATAAGCGCAATATAATCTCCCTTTGTGCTCGTTGCAATGATACGTTTTACAGTTACGCGGCGGTACGTTAATATAATTAAACCGATGATAGAAGCAACACCTGCCGGAAGCCCGAAACTAATTGCCATTATGTGATACGTATGCTCAGAAATACCTATCGAACGGTATACAGCTTCTGGAATTAATATCCCCATAACATGACCGCCAATTACGAACATAATCCCAAAGTGGAATAATAGACTTCCGATTCGGAGCATTTTCTTTTCTAATAGTTCACTAGATTTTGATGTCCATCCAAATTGATCATAGTTGTATCTAAAAATATGTCCACCGATAAAGATTGCAAAAATGATATAGGGAAACAATACCCATAGAAATTGATTCATCATTTTAACAACTCTCCTTTCTAATTTGTCTGTACATCCCATGCTTCGATAGCGAGTAGAACAGCCGCAAGAATTGGTTCATACATACTACCTGCTTCTTTTAACTGAACGTGTAATGCTTGTATATTCTCCTTGTATTTACTCATAATTGGTTCACTGTCTTGCTCATTTGCATTTGCAAAAAACTCGAGTAATAGCGGTAAATAATCAGGTAGTTCTTTATCTGTTACTTCAAAACCCGATTTTTTATAATGCTGCTTTAACTCTAGTAATTCAATCCCTCTTTCTCTTTGTTCACCAGTGTTCATATACGTTAAATACATATTCGTCTTTTTACCAAAATCAAATGTATATACGTAACCATCAATAAGTTGATCATTCGTTTTATCTAGCGCTTGCTTTATAAAGGCTGTAAGTGATGTTTTAACTTCTTCCTTTTCTATCGTTTCAATCTCTTCTTGCAATTCAGTTACAGCTTCTCTCCACCCTAGTTCAGGATAGGAGAGAAGAAAAGAAGAACAAGAAAAAGCAGTTTGTAAACTTTGTTTCATCATTTTCTGCCCCCTTTATTTAAGAAATTGTCATACAAGAGCCTGGACCACCTGCGAATGCTAAACCACAGCTTCCTTGTTCGCTATATAAATCTGCCACTTGTTCACGGTGAGTGCCCGGAATGACGAAGCGATCTTTATATTTCGCAATAGCAAGAAGACGATACATATCTTCTACATCCTGTTTTGTTAAACTAAGTTCTTTTAATACAGCTTCATTTGGCTCTTTATTAATTTGCAGCGCTCTCATATGCGTTCGCATAACAGCCATTTTCTTCAATGTAAGACGAATGTGTGATTCATCTCCTGCAGTGAGTAAATTCGCTAAATATTGAATTGGAATACGCATATTATCGATAGCAGGGAAAATCTCTTCTGCTTGCCAGTTACTGCCTTTCCCTTCCACCATATTCATAATTGGGCTAAGCGGCGGAATATACCAAACCATCGGCATTGTACGGTACTCTGGATGAAGAGGCAGAGCAATTTTCCAATCGATAATCATTTTATAGATTGGTGACTCTTGTGCTGCTTTAATCCATTCTTCAGGAATGCCTTGTTTTTTCGCTTCAGCTGCTACTTCTGGATCATTTGGATCTAGGAAAACAGTAAGCTGAGATTCATATAAATCTTTTTCGTCTTCAACAGAAGCTGCTTCTTTTACTTTGTCAGCGTCATATAGCATTACCCCAATATACCTGATACGTCCCACACATGTTTCTGAACAAATTGTTGGCATACCAGCCTCAATACGTGGGAAACACATTGTACATTTTTCAGCTTTATTCGTTTGCCAGTTAAAATACACTTTTTTATATGGACAAGATGATACGCAGAACCTCCAAGCACGACATGCATTTTGATCTACAAGAACAATGCCGTCTTCTTCACGTTTATACATCGCACCAGATGGACAAGATGATACGCAAGACGGATTCATACAATGTTCACATATGCGTGGTAAATACATCATAAAGACGTTTTCAAAATCTGTTTTAATTTCTTCTTCCATTTTCTTTACGTTCGGATCTTGTAATCCTGTTATATGTCCACCAGCTAAATCATCTTCCCAGTTCGGACCCCATTCAATTTTGTCGATAAATTCGCCTGTAATTGCTGATTTCGGACGAGCAACTGGTTGATGCTTACGCTGCGGGCTATTTGTTAATGTTTCATAATCATAATTCCAAGGTTCAAAGTAATCATCAATTGTTGGTTGATCTGGATTGTGGAAAATGTTCATAAGACGTTTCATTTTCGAACCAGATTTCAGCTGAATTTCACCATTTTTCAATTCCCATCCGCCTTTATATTTCTCCTGATCTTCCCATTGTTTCGGATAACCAATTCCAGGCTTCGTTTCTACGTTATTGAAGTACATATATTCCGCACCTGGACGATTTGTCCAGGTGCTTTTGCACGTAACGCTACAAGTATGACAGCCGATGCATTTATCTAGGTTCATTACCATTCCGACTTGCGCTTTAATCTTCAAGCCAATCTACCTCCTTCAGTTTACGGATTACAACATTTAAATCACGCTGGTTCCCAGTCGGACCATAATAGTTAAATCCATAGCTTAATTGGCCATATCCACCAATCATATGTGTTGGTTTAACATGAATACGGGTTGGACTATTATGCGTTCCCCCACGGGTGCTGGTTAATTTCGTACCAGGCACGTTAATGTGGCGATCTTGCGCATGGTGCATAAATGCCATTCCCCTCGGTATACGGTGCGTTACAACAGCACGCGCTACGACAACACCGTTACGGTTAAAGCACTCGATCCAATCATTATCAGCAACGCCAGCTTCTGCAGCGTCCTCTTTATTCATCCAAACAGTTGGACCACCTCTAAACAGCGTTAACATCGGTAATGAATCGAAATACATACTATGAATCGACCACTTATTATGCGGTGTTAAATAGTTTAGTGTAATCTCTTTCCCTTCTACTTCAGGGCGTGACTTACGGAACGGTTTATGTTGCAGAATTGGTTTAAATGTTGCCATCGTTTCACCAAATTCTTTCATCATGTCATGGTCTAAGTAGAAAGATTGTCGACCAGTTATCGTTCTCCAAGGAATAAGACGTTCCACATTTGTTGTAAACGGTGAGTAACGTCGTCCACCTTTTTCTGAACCTGTAAAGGCCGGAGAAGTAATTACTGTTTTCGGTTGTGCTGTAATTTGTTCGAATGTAAAGCATTCTTCTTCACGTTCTTCTGCTAAATCACGTAATTTTAGATCTGTTTGTTTTTCAAGTGCTTCCCATGCTTTTACTGCCATATGACCGTTTGTTGTAGAAGAAAGCGTTAATACCGCTTCAGCAGCATTGATTGCTTCTTTTATGTCTGGGCAACCTTTCGCAATAGTATCCGTTCGAACAACTCCTAATTTGCTCTTTAATTGCTCATACTCTTTTTCTGCTGACCAAGAGATCCCTTTCGTACCAATCGGTTGTTTTCCGGCATTTGGTCCAAGTGCTGTCATTTTGTCATAAATCGTTTTATAATCCCTTTCAACAACATGAATTTGTGGCATCGTTTTACCCGGGATTGTTTCACATTCACCTTTACTCCAATCTTTAATCTTGCCAAGTGGTTGCGCTAATTCTTGCGGTGTATCATGAAGAAGTGGTGTTGCAACAACTTCTTTCATTGGTTCAAGATCTATTTTCTTCGCTAAATCTGACACAGCTTTAGAAAGTGAAGTGAAAATATCCCAGTCAGAGCGTGCTTCCCACGGTGAACCGATTGCTGGATTAAATGGATGCACAAATGGATGCATATCTGTACTACTTAAATCATGTTTTTCGTACCAAGTTGAAGCAGGTAAGACGATATCAGAATACAGCGCTGTTCCAGCCATACGGAAATCTAAATTAATGAGTAAATCAAGCTTCCCTTCTGGTGCTTCTTCATGCCACTTAATTTCTTCTGGTCGTAATGAATCACTATCGTCATTCATTAATCCGTTTGTTGTACCTAATAAATGTTTTAAGAAATATTCATGCCCTTTACCAGAACTTGAAATTAAATTCGCACGCCAAACGAATAAGTTGCGCGGGAAGTTGTTTTTATTATCAGGATCTTCAATCGCAAATTTCAGTTCTTTTTCTTTTAATTTTTGTGCAACATATTTTCCGATTTCTTCTTGCGTTGTTGCACCAGCAGCAACAGCTTCTTTATATAATTCAATTCCATTTTTCTCGAATGTTGGATAAGAAGGTAACCAGCCGAGTCGTGCTGCTAATACATTGTAATCACCGTGATGTTGATAACGTGAGTTACCTTCAATTGGTGATGCTAAATGTCCAACAGGTGTATCTTCATAGCGCCATTGATCTGTTACGAAATAGAAGAAAGACGTACCATTTTGTAATTTTGGTGGCCCTTGCCAATCTTTTGCCATCGCGATTGTTTGCCATCCTTCTGCAGGTCGTAACTTTTCTTGACCAACATAATGCGCCCATCCCCCGCCGTTTACTCCTTGTGCCCCAACTAGAAGAACAAGATTTAAAACTGCGCGATAAATCGTATCAGAATTAAACCAATGGTTAATACCAGCTCCAACAATAATCATCGAGCGACCATTTGTATCAGCGGCATTTTGTGCGAACTCACGAGCGATTTGAATAATTAGTTCTCGTTTCACTCCTGTCATTTTCTCTTGCCATGCAGGTGTAAACGGTACATCATCATTGAAGTCTTTCGGCTCTTGTCCGCCAAACCCTCGATTCACCCCGTAATTTGCTAACGTTAAGTCGTATACAGTTGTAACGAACACTTCGCCTTCTTCTGTCATAACCTTTTTCACTGGAATTGTACGTTCTAATACTTTGTTTCCATCATCAGAGAAGTACGGAATTTGTACCGTTCCAATCGTTTCTTCCATTCCAAGTAAAGAAAGACGTGGATCAATCTTTTCACCTGTTTCTTCATCTTCTAAACGCAAGTTCCATTTCTTTTCGTTATCCCAACGTGAGCCCATTGTGCCTTGAGGTGTTGCAAAATCATTCGTGTTCTCGTTCCAAAGAACAGGTTTCCATTCTCCTAACTTCGTTTCGCGTCCAATATCAGCAGCGTTTAAGAAACGATCAGCAACGAATTGATCTCCTTTTTGTTTCAATGTGACAAAGAAAGGAAAATCAGTATATTGCTTCGCATACTTTGTGAAATATTCCACTTGATTATCTACGTAAAATTCTTGTAAGATCACATGCCCCATTGCCATCGCAAGTGCACCATCTGTACCTTGTTTCACACTAATCCAATCATCCGCAAACTTTGTAGATTCAGCGAAGTCAGGACTGACAGAAACGACTTTCGTTCCTTTATATCGAACCTCTGCTAAAAAGTGAGCATCGGGTGTTCTCGTCATCGGTACATTTGAACCCCATGTCATAATGTAACCAGAGTTATACCAGTCACTACTTTCTGGTACATCTGTTTGATCGCCCCAAATTTGCGGAGAAGCTGGTGGTAAATCTGCGTACCAATCATAGAAACTAAGCATCGGCCCACCCATAAGTTGCATAAAACGACTACCAGCAGCATGACTTAACATCGACATAGCTGGAATTGGTGAAAAGCCAACATTTCGATCTGGCCCGTATTTAATTACTGTATAAAGTAGAGAAGCTGAAACGAGTTGTAATACTTCATCCCAATTCGCACGAATAAATCCACCTTTACCACGCGCCTGCTTATACTTACGTGCTTTTTCAGGGTTTTCCACAATACTTTTCCAAGCATCTAGTGGTGACTCGTTATTTTGTAGTTCCTCTTGCCACATACTCCAAAGAACACCACGTACATACGGATATTTCACACGAAGTGGACTATAAATGTACCAAGAAAAACTTGCTCCACGTGGGCATCCTCGCGGTTCAAAATCTGGCATATCAGGACCTGTCGTTGGATAGTTAAGCTCCTGCCCTTCCCACGTCACAATTCCATCTTTCACATATATATTCCAGCTACATGAACCAGTACAGTTCACGCCGTGTGTAGAACGAATTACTTTATCATGCTGCCAACGCTTTCTGTACACATTTTCCCATTCGCGATCTTCATATGTTTCTTGTGTATGATTATCGTTATAACGATCTATTGGTGAAAAATATTTTAAACGTCTCATTAGTGCTGAAGTTTTTTTCTTCATACTGTTCACTCCTTTAATACGTCTCTCTTACATACCCTTACTATAAGAGAGGTTGTAAAATACAGATGTGACATTTCGCACAGTTCAAGAGATTGTCAAAAATTCAGTAGAAAATAAGTTTGTGAGAAAATCTTGTGTTCCGTTGTGAAGATTATGGTTAATCTTAATTATTAGGAGAATGGTATTTTGAGGTATCGACTATTTTGCAAAAGAAAAAGAGTTTTGATATTATTTCAAAACTGCCATAAGGAAAAGAGTATAAATTGTATGTAAAAAATTTTTTCCAAATGTTATTATTTTATATCGAGTCTGATTTTACATAAAACTACAAATCATTATTTACTGTATTGCCCTTAGTTACGGAAACAATTATACTAGATGTAATCGAAATAAATAATCTGAATATTCTCAGAATTTAAGGTAAAAGTTTTACTATCTACAAATAGAATTAGAAATATGTCCACTAAATAGATTAGAAAACGATAATAACATTAGGAGGATTACGATGCCCCAGCTTGATTCATTACATCCCACTGTAGAAAAAATAATCAATAATATTGAAAAAATAATGGTCGGAAAACGAAAAGAAACGATCTTAGCTTTGACAGCTCTCTTAGCTGACGGTCATGTGCTATTAGAAGATGTTCCTGGTGTCGGGAAAACAATGCTAGTACGTGCTCTTTCTAAATCCATTGATGCTGATTATAAGCGAATTCAATTTACACCTGATTTATTGCCGTCAGATGTAACGGGAGTTTCTATTTATAATCCGAAAGAGCTCCAATTTGAGTTCAAGCCTGGACCAATTATGGGGAATTTTGTACTTGCTGATGAAATTAATCGTACATCTCCAAAGACACAATCTGCTTTACTTGAATGTATGGAAGAAGGCAATATTACAATCGATGGCATTACAAGGCCTTTACCAAAGCCGTTCTTTGTCATGGCTACACAAAATCCGGTCGAACATGAAGGAACATATTCTCTACCAGAAGCTCAGCTCGATCGTTTCTTATTGAAACTAAAAATGGGATATCCTACACCAGAAGAAGAATTTGAAATTTTAAACCGGATGGAAAAAACAAATCCACTCTCTCAATTACAGACCATTACTACAATAGAAGAATTAATTTATTTACAACAAAGCGTACGGGTAGTAAGTATGGACAAAGCAATTAAGCATTACATTGTAAAACTTGTTAATCAGACTCGTACGTACAGTTCTATACAGCTAGGTGCAAGTCCACGTGGCTCAATTGCTTTAATGAAAGCTTCACAAGCTTATGCATTTATCCATGGCAGAAATTATGTTATTCCAGACGATGTTAAATTTTTAGCTCCTTACGTTTTAGCACATAGACTCATTTTAAAAATGGAAGCAAAATTTGAAGGAATAACTGGAGAACAAGTTATCGCAAAAATCGTTGCACGAACTACTGTGCCGACTCAAAGGACGATGAACCCTTGATGAAACGAATACTGCGAGCGCTATATCACGTTACGAAGTTATTGCTACTCCCTTTATGTCTAGTCTTAACATTTGTGTACGCTATGTTTCAAGGAGGGTTTGTAAGTTGGTTTTTGTTTTACAGCACAATTCCCATTGCTCTTTATTCACTACTACTCCCCTTTTACGCTTTATGGGACGCTGAAGTAAGACGAATAACAAACCAAAATGGATATGTAGTAGGAGAACAATTTATAAGCACGATTACAATAAAAAGAAAATTTCCTTTTCCCTTACTTTATTTAGTTATAGAAGATGAACTGCCACCACAATTTATAAGTTGTAAACAAACAAAGATGAATAAGGTAGTACTCTTCCCAGGATTGAAACGAAATATTTCGTTTCAATATGTTATTGACACAATCTCTAGAGGCGAGCACACTTTTTCAAGCGTTCGTGTAAAAACTGGCGATTTATTCGGCATGATAGAGAAAGAAGTAACTTTTTCAGTTCCAGATACATTTTTAGTCTATCCCCAGTATGTAGATATAGCATATCGACAATTGGAAAATCATTTCGAACAAGGAGCGCTTTCAGCAAATATAAATTCAGCAAAAGACTCTACAATCTCTGTCGGTGTCAGAGACTATAAACCTGGTGATCGCTTTTCATGGATTGATTGGAAAGCAACTGCACGAACAAACACTATTATGACAAAAGAGTTTGAACAACAGCGCAGCCATAATGTCATGATATTCATAGACAGAACCGAGTCTCCTCTATTCGAATCAGTCGTCACATTTACTGCCTCTATCGTAAGGACTGTCTTGAAACAAAATTCACCAGCATCATTCGTGTCTATCGGAAAAGAACAAACTATTTTCCCTTTAGACAATGGAGATACGCAGTTACAACAAATCCTTTGTCATTTAGCAAAAGTGCAAGCAGACAGTGTATTCCCGCTCTCCCAGAGTGTAGACATGGAACTAAGAAAAATTTATGAGCCCGTCACGGTTATACTCGTGACCAGTAATCTTTCTCCCGATATTCAAAAGGCGGCTGATTGTGCTGCTATAAGAAATAGAAAATGTATGGTTTTTGTCGTGAAAGAAAAAGCGAATCAACTTTCACACCGAGAAATCAGTATAATAGAAACTCTAAAAAAACGACAAATATTTGTAAACACGGTTTATGAAAACCGGTATACAAACGTGTTTTTTGAGGTGAGCAAATGATAACATTACAAACAAAATACAAGTGGGATACGAACAGATTCTTTATGCATGCATGTGTATTTCTGCTTTTACTAGAATGGCTAAGACCTCTTATAGGTATTACAAATGTAGGTAGATTAGATATTTTCGTAACATTTATAGGAATTTGCTTCGCTCTCTCTTTTTTTCAAACGAGGTGGCAGATTCCAATAAAAATTGTCACAGTCCTATTTATCATTCATTCCCTATATTATAAAAGTGCTTTTATAAATCCATCTTGGCTAACAGCATTCTTTTCTGATATGTTTCGAAATTCCTCCCTGTTTTTCCAAGGGAATTTACTAGATATTTCTCCAGTTTTTCCGACGGTTTTATTTTTTCTCTCATTTTGGTTTTTGAGTTCTTTTACTTCATTTTGGATTATTCATAAAAAACGTGGGTTTCTATTTCTTGTATTGACTATTATTTATATCGCAACTTTTCATAACTTACATTTATACAATGCAAACTACGCTATTATTCGTACTGTTGTCATCGGCTTTTTTATGCTTAGTCTTCTTCAAGTAGAACGAATAAAAGAACGTGAACACTTACAAAATTATGCTAGGGAAATCTCAAAATTACTTAGACCACTTACAATATTTATTGTATTATTAGCAACCATCGCATACTTTGCTCCAAAATTTGGCCCTCAATGGCCAAACCCAATGGATTTTTTAAAATTCAACACATCTGAAGCAAGTAAAGAAAAAAAAGTTTCTACAATTGGGTATGGTTTAGATGACTCACGATTAGGTGGTCCTTTTAAGGCGGATCCTACAATTGTTTTCACAGCACGAACGCAAAACAAACAATATTGGAGAGTCGAAACGAAAGATTTTTATACCGGAAAAGGCTGGGATGTTTCTGAAAATCCGAAAAAGGTTTCTTTTAAAAATAAAAACGACGTCGTAAGCTGGTACGAACAAAATACAAAAACGAAAACTACAGAGGCAACAATTACCATGCAAAAAAGTTACCCTCACCTTACCTATCCAGCAGGATTAGTAACAGTTGAAGCTTCTTCTGATGTATCATACAGTGTTGACCCGTTTTCAGAAAAAATTTATACAATGAATGGCGACTCTTCTACTACTTTACATTCGTATAAAGTAACATATGAGATCCCTGAGTTTTCCATAAAAAACTTGAAAGCTGTAAAAACAAATGAAGGTCAAGAAACAAATCCTTATTTTATGACAAAGTACACACAACTTCCCGAGTCATTACCACAGCGCGTAAAAGACTTGGCTATCAATCTTACAAATGATAAAGACAACCGATATGATAAAGTATTAGCTATTGAAAATTACTTCACAGACAACTCTTTTACATACGAATCAACGAATGTCTCATTCCCTGCCAAAAGCCAAGATTATGTAGATCAATTCCTTTTCGATACAAAAAGCGGCTACTGTAATAATTTTTCGACGTCTATGATTGTACTACTTCGTTCTGCCGGGATTCCAGCTCGCTGGGTGAAAGGCTATACAGAAGGAACTCTTGACAATACACTTGCCTCTGCAGAAGGTGAGGATGTTTATACAATCACGAACGATAACGCACACTCTTGGGTCGAAGTATATTTCCCAGAATACGGATGGATTCCATTCGAACCGACAAAAGGATTTACTAATCCCTATAATTTTATAAATAATACGCCTGCTCCTATTTCACAAAATAGCGAAGCAAATAATTCTAATATCGAGCAAATACAACAACGAAATAATGAAGCAAAACTTAAAAGTTTAATTGAAAATACAGAAGAAGCTTCTACTAAAAAGGTCACAAATTCTAAAACTAGTTTTTCTTGGTGGTATGTATTCCTCTCTACGGCACTAATTAGTATTATAGGATACATTCTCTTCACCACTAGAATGAAATGGATGACATTTCTTATTATTCATTTCTATAAATACCGAAAAGATGATGCTGTTTATCAAAAAGCTTACGGTGCACTTTTAAAACAATTTGCGAGAATTGGCATACCACGGGGTGAAAGTCAAACATTCCGAGAATACGCTCTCCATATCGATACACTTTACAACTCGGCCGATATGCAACAACTTACTGCCAGTTATGAGAACGCTATGTATCAACAGGGGCAGGCTACGGTAGAATGGAAGAAATCCGTACACTTATGGGAAGTGCTTATGAAAAAAGCAGCTTCTCCACCTAAATCAGATGGCTTTGATACAGTTATTTAATCTTGAAAATTTGAGTTTAAAGAAAACGTCTCAAAGAACTACATTGTTCTTTGAGACGTTTTTTAATAAAGTGAAACTCCTACTTATTCCCCAAGCACCTTCTCAATCTCAACCTCTAAATCTACCGGCTTCGTCTGCGGAGCAAAACGCCCTACTACTTTCCCGTCTTTTCCGATTAAAAACTTCGTAAAATTCCATTTCACTGCTTTCATACCAAGTAAACCTGGTGCTTGTTCTGTCATGTATGTATATAGAGGGTGAGCCTTATCACCTTTCACATCAACCTTTGCAAACATCGGGAAGTTTACACCGTAGTTTAATTCACAAAAACTAGTAATGTCCGCTTCTGTACCTGGTTCTTGTCCCCCGAATTGGTTACAAGGAAATCCGAGTATTTCGAGTCCTTGGTCTTTATATTTATCATATACCTCTTGTAATCCTTTATATTGTGGTGTGAAACCACATTTGCTAGCTACATTGACAATAAGAAGTGCTTTTCCTTTGTAATCTTTTAACGATTTTTCTTCACCTGTAATTGTTTTAGCTGAAAAATCATAAACTGTCATTGTCTTTGCCCCTCTCTTCACTATCATTCTATGTTTATACTATACTACATTCGTGAATATACAGCTCTTATTACGTACTTATAAGTTGTAATGATAGCGCTTTATTTCTGTTCGAAAATTCGACACAAACTACTAGACTTTTATGATGGAAAGTTTTACAATTGAAATGTGAACAAAATGTGACAGTTTATATTCCATTATAAAAGAAAAGGATGGTGTTCATTATGAAAACTGCACAACATGAAACGATTTCAAATCGCGAGTTTTATTTCGTACTATATATGATGTTATTGTATGTTACTGGCTGGGTAATCGATGTAAATGGTTTATTCTTAAGCTCCTACTTTAATTTAGCAGGAGAGATTATGCTTCCATTAGTAGGCGGGATTGTTGGACTGTTCATTATGTCTATTAATAAACAACAAACGAAATAATAATATTACAAAAAGGCAGAAGACGAGCTTCGTTTTCTGCCTTTTTTCTATTTTAGCGTATAATAAAAACATGCAGTATATAAGGAGTGGTAACTATGAAAAAAGTAGAGCAATTATCTTCTCACCTATATCTTATTGATGATTTCGATTTACAGCATAATGAACGAACAGGTACGTACGTTTTATTAGGTGACGATATTACTTTAATTGAAACTTGTGCAGCCCCTTCTCTTCCGTATATTTTAGACGGCTTACAACAATTACATATTGATTTAAACGATGTTAAAAACATTATCGTTACACATGTGCATTTAGATCACGCTGGCGCAGCTGGTTTAATGATGGAAAAGTGCCCAAATGCTACGTTATATGTGCATTCTCGTGGTGCTCGTCATATGATTGATCCAACAAAACTTATTTTAGGTGCAAAAGCTGTCTACAAAGAAGATTTCGATAAACTCTTTGATCCAATTCTTCCAATTGAAGAAGAACGTGTTCATATTGTACAACATGGTGATACGTTAAAAATTGCAAAAGACCGCACCCTTACATTTTATGATACACCAGGACATGCGAAGCACCATATTAGCATTCATGATTCATTAACAAACGGGATTTTTACTGGCGATACAATTGGAATTTATTATAGAGAACTCGCAGACGTTGATGTAGAGTTATATCTACCATCAACGTCCCCTTCACAATTCCAACCAGATGCGATGATTACTTCTAAAAATCACATTCAAAGTATGAATGTAGATACTATTTATTTCGGTCATTACGGCGCATCCTCTCATGTTACAGAAGTATATAATCAACTGGAATATTGGCTACCTATTTTCGTTCATACTGGTAAGGAAGTCTTTGAAAAGTATAATGATTTCGATGAAGCAACTAAAGCTTTACAAACTTTGTTAATGGATAAAATCTCTTCTCATCTTACAAAGTTAAACGTTCCATCAGATCATTCCGTTTATAATATTTTACATCTAGATATAGAAATTAGCGCAATGGGCATTATTGATTATTTCACGAAGCAAGAAAAAGCAAACTCCACTATTAACTAACAGTAAAAGAAGAGATATACAACAGTAGTTATTGTATATCTCTTCTTTTTTTGAATATATTTTGAGTAAAGGATGGTGGAATATAATGCAAAAAGTGATGCTATACCTCTGCTTCACATTATTTATCGTCTTATTATTATTTGTAGGAGTAAAAATTCAATTTTATTTAGATACAGATGCACAAGTGAACTTTAACGTTTATCCAAGATTATTCTACTTTACACTCTTCCCTCTTATAGTTGGCATTTTATTACGCTTCCTTCAATCTATTAATCGCGAAACGAGTAAACAAAACTGGAGCTTTCAACCAGATAAATTTATTGCTATTACAGTGCCTACACTATTCATTTCCTTTTCCCCAGCACTACTCTTTTCACCACTTGCCGAATACCTACCTTATTTAGTTAATATTATTCTAATAAATACAACTTTTGTTACGATTATTAGTTTAATAGCTGGTTATTCACTATTAGATTGTTTTATACAAAAGGACAATGCAACGATGAAAAAATATAATTGAATGCTCTATTTTCTTTTAATAAAGAAAGCTCAAAACTAAAGCTTTGAGCTTTTTTACTTATCTCACCTTTTCATCTACATACTCCATAAACTGCTCCGCTTTAATAAATCTTTCTTTGTACGCCTCAGGCACTTCTTCTACTGTTATCCCGCCACTCGATTTCGTTTTTACTAACACAGTTTGATGTGACATTAATGCCTCCATATATTGTTCATACTCTTCAGGAGTTAGTACTTCTTTACTAGATTTATGGCCATTTAATTTATCAAAATACGGATGAAGCTCCATTACTACCTTTTTCAATTCCTCTTTTTTAGCTGGTGATAATTGATCATAATCTATATTACCATTCGAATCCCCGTACGCAAGCTTTGCATTAGTTAATTTTTTCAGTTCTTTTGTAAACTCTTCATATTCCTTCGAACTCATTTCATCTTTCGCTTCTGATAATTTTGCATTAAAACGCATATACGTTTCTAATGTCATCGCTCCGGCGTGTTTTTTTAAATTCTCAAAAGATCCGTATATACCATCCGCCATAATAGATTGATATGCAAAACCGGTCGTAGGGATTAAAAATGCTGCTGCAAGCACTCCGGCGATAAGACGTTTCTTCACCTTACTTCCCCCGCGATTCATTTTGATTTGAACAATTACTTTTTCTTTTAACTCCGGCGGGGCAACAATCCCCTTCGCTTCTTCTCGTATAGATTCTCTAACTCTACAATCTAAACTCATTTCACATTCCCTACCTCTCCTAAAAAGATTTCTTCTACTTACTCTTTTTGACGTAGTTTCTTTAATGCCGCATGAATTCTAGACTTCACTGTACCAATTGGAATATGTAATATTTGTGCTACTTCTTCTTGTGAATATTCGTATAAGTATCTTAAGATAATAACTTGTTTCAATTTATACGGTAATTTATGAATGAGTTCGATTAGTTTTTGGTTTGATATTTTACTTACAACATCGTTAGAAAAATCAATTTGCACTGGCTTTCTTTGCTCTTCTGCTTTTTTCATAATTCGTAGTCGCATCCACCTCTTTCTTCTATAAGAATGAATTTGTTTAATCGCAAGCCCAATTAGCCAAGGGCGAAATGGCTTCTCGCTATCATATTTACGAAGCGATTCATATAGCTGTATGTATACTTCTTGAACGACATCATCTACATCCGTTTTATCTTCAATTAAAAAATGTGCTGTTTTATATACTTCTTGAATCGTTACATCATACAATTCGCTATACGCTTCTTTATTTCCTGATAAAGTTAATCGAATTAAATGTGCGTAATCTATTTCAGCCTTCATATTCCAGCCCTCCTTTGTCTTACACTATATATTGGCAAGTAATTCATATTTCGTTCGATTTTTCCGAAAAAATTTTTTATATAAATTAATATTATGATCCAATGAGTTCATAAGCTTCACTTATAACCACACATAACTATTATATAATTTTCCAATTTCTGATAAAGATTTAAAATGATTTATATAGTCAAATTTAGGAGGATATATGATGAAAGCTATCGTTGTAACGTCGTTCGGTGGTCCTGAAGTGATGAAATATACAGATTTGGATATACCGGCTATTTCAGAAGATCAAGTTTTAATTCGCGTTGTTGCTACTAGTGTAAATTTCGCTGATATTAAATCACGTTATGGCAAAAAAGGAAATAAAGCACTACCTTTTATTCCAGGTATAGATGCCACTGGTATTGTAGAACGCGTCGGTTCTCATGTGAAAAATATTCAACCTGGACAGCGTGTCATTGCTTTTCCTCAAAATGGATCTTACGCAGAGTACGTTGTTTCAAATGAAAATCTCACTTTCGTTTTACCCCATGAAGTCGACTTTCAAACCGCAGCTGCTTGTCCGATCGTATCTTTCACAAGCTATAATTTACTCGTGAATGTTGCAAGGCTTCAACAAAATGAATCCGTGCTGATTCATGCAGCTGCTGGCGGAATTGGTACTACCGCGATTCAACTTGCAAAACGATTAGGGGCTGGAACAGTTATCGGTACTGTCGGAAGTGAAACGAAAAAAGAAATCGCTTTAGATGCTGGAGCTGATTATGTTATTTGTCATCAAGATGAAGATTTTGTAGAGAAAGTCAATGAGCTGACAAACGGAGAAGGAGTGAATATAATTTTGGACTCTATTTCTGGAACTGTCTCTGAAAGAAGTTTAAACTGCCTAGCTTATTACGGTCGCCTCGTTCATTTCGGTAATGCAAGCGGTAAAATTGGCAATTTCAAAACGAAAGATTTACACGCAAGTTGCCGCTCTATACTAGGCTTTAGCTTTGGCACTACACGGAAAAAACGTCCTGAACTACTCCAAGAAACGGCAAATGAAGTTTTCCGTTATTTGCGTGACGGAAGTTTGCAAATGAAAGCTACAAAATCTTTTCCCCTTCAAGATGCAGGGAAAGCACATGAATGGGTCGAAAGTAGAAAAAGTACAGGGAAAGTAATACTAACTGTTCAGTCTTCTTCCTGAAATGAATACTTGAAACAGAGGTGGCATTCATGGGATCACGAATTATGCATGTTATTATCGCTAACGGTATTGCTGAGAAACTATGTATTCAAGATAAAACTTCTTTCTTACTTGGAGGGGTAGCCCCTGATACGGTTCATTCAGCAGAAGAAAAAGGTACTTCACACTTTTACGCTGGTACAACGAAGAACTATACGAGAAGAATAGATTATGATTCATTCTTTCATAAATACGAAGCACATATAGATTCCCCCTTTATTTTAGGCTATTATACCCACCTCATTGCCGATGATAATTGGCTAAGTGGCTTTTTTCTACCATGGCTAAAAAATAGAATAGAGAATGACGAAACCATCGCACCCCTGTACTATAACGATTTTAAACTGTTAAATGCAAAATTGCTTCATCATTACGATCAAGAACAACAGCTCTTCTCTCTTCTCAATCAAGAGGCTCACATTGTGGATATTGAAGAGGTTTCTAAAGAAAACGTTTTAGCTTTTCGAAAGTATCTTTTTGAAGATATGTTGTATCCTGAGCAACATTTGCATGAAGACTTACAGGTGTTTACGTTTAATCAAATTGTCGGTTACATTGAAACCGCTATTGAAAAAGGTGCATTTTTTATTAAACAACTCTCTCATGAAAAATCCACTTCAAAGATTTAATCCCCCTCAATATATTTGAGGGGGATTTTCACATAGCAATATTATTATTGGTTCTTCTCCATAACCGCAAAATAATTCCCTTCACTATCAGCAAAGTTAAACACTTTACCAGAAGGCATAGTTACCATTTCTCCAACAGTAACATTTTTATTTTTTAAACCTGCATATAATTGATCCAGATTTTCTGAGAAGAACATTAAGGACGGTGTACCAAGATTTAATTCTGGGCTCATTTTCGAAATAACTTCTTTATTATGTAATATAATGCTCGTTTCAGCACCATTAGTTGGAGCAATTTCAATCCATCTCATTCCTTGCTTGTTATCTTCCTCTGCAACTACATGAAACCCTACCTTTTCCGTCCAAAAATTTACTGCCTCATCTTGATTATTTACATATAACATAATTTGTCCTACTTTATGAATCATTTGTATTCCTCCTATTGTTTTTTTACATTCTATGTAGCTTTCTACAGCTGGTATCGTTATTCCTTTTGAGTTGGTATGTACTTCTTTGCAAAATTTATCGACTGACTCATCCCATCCAGTTCGTCAAAATAATTGTTTCTTTCAATCATGTTATATCCGTCGAATCCAATTTCATCTAATACTTTGAAGAATATATCGAAATCCACTTCACCATTTCCTACTGCTACTTCTATATACTTACTTGAACTATTACTTTTCACTTCTTTACAATCTTTAATATGAGTTTGTACTATATAATCTTTTAATAGTAATAAACCTTCTAACGGATTTTCATTTACATCACTTATTAAATTTGCTGGGTCAAAGTTAACAGCTAGTCCTTTCGAGTTTGCATTTTCTAAAAATCGTTTTAATACTATTGCTTTTTCAGATCCTGTCTCAATAGCAAAGACTCCCCCAAATTTGAATGCTAATTCTCCTATCTCATAACAAACCCGTATCATTTTATCATAGCACTCACTTTTTTCATCATCTGGAACTTTCCCAATATGAGCTGTTATGATCTTTGCTCCCAGCTCCAAACCTCTGTCAGTAATATATTTAATCTGATCTATTGCACTGTCAACTTCTGTTCCTGTAATTCCATTTTCTCCAAAACTAATTGCTAATGATGGAATCTTTATTCCATTAAAAGATAAGCTTTTCTTTAAAGCAGTCCATTCTACCACTGGAATATTAGCTAAGTTGAAGTTTTTATTCATAGCATATAATTGAATATATTCTAAATCCCATTCCCTTGCTTTTTGTATTCCTTCGTTTACTTCAATATGTTTCGTATTCAAAAACATTCCTAATTTCCTATCCATATATGAACCTTCTTTTTATCATTTCGCATCAGTTTAATATTCGACTTTTTTTATATTACTTCCTTGTACATATGTTGATTAAAAAAGTGATAATAGATACATTTCAATAATCATTAATAAAACTCCTTGTATTATTCAATTGCAAATAAAAAAGACGTAACTACAAATAGTTACGCCTTCTCCATCATTTATCTAGGCTTTTTCTTCCCAGTAAATGCTGGTTTCTTTTTCTTTGGTGCTGGTGGCTTCGATTCTACAAATGTTCCTTTGAACATTTCTTGCTTCGTAAATACGATGCCTAGTTTTTTCGCAAATTGTAGTAATTTGCGCTCTTCTTGTGGAGTTACAAGAGATACGACAGTTCCTTCTTTACCCATACGTCCAGTACGTCCTGAGCGGTGAATGTATTGGTCTACTGTGTCTGGTAATTCTAAGTGAATTACATGTGTTAAATCGTCAATATCGATTCCACGTGCTGCAATATCAGTAGCAAGTAGGATTTCTAATTTTCCACCGCGGAAAGCACGCATCGTTGCTTCACGCTCTTGTTTACTTGCTTCTGCATGAAGAGCCGCTGCTTTCATTTTACGGAATTTCAATTTCTGAGTAATTTCATCTAAACGGAATGGATCGTTTAAGAAAGCAACTGCTTTTACATCGCCCATATGCATAATTCTTCTTACGTAATCATTTTTTTCGCGTCGCTCACAAATGATATACGTATGCTCAACTAAGCTTTTTGATTCTGCACGTGTTACACGTACTAATTGTGGTTCAACTGCTAAATCACGTGCCGCATCTTCTGCCGCTTTTGTCATTGTCGCCGAGAAGAATACTAATTGACGATCGCGCATCGTTGATTTAATTACATCTTGCACTGCACCCATCATTTTTTGCTTTACAATTTGATCAAACTCATCAAATACAATTGTTTTTACTTCATGCATTTTTAGCTTTTTCATACGAATTAATTCTAAAATACGGCCTGGTGAACCGACAATTACTCTTGGGTGTTTCTTTAATTTTTCAACTTGGCGCTTAATATCTGCACCACCAATTAAAGATGCACCTGAAATTTCAGTTCCTGCTGTAAATTTTTGAACCTCTTCATGAATTTGCATTACAAGTTCACGCGTTGGAGCTAAAATAACAACTTGTGGCTGTTTTACTTCAGGATTAATTTTATGTAAAAGGGGTAATAAGTACGCTAATGTTTTTCCTGTTCCAGTTGGAGATTCAGCTATAACGTCTTGTCCTTCTAAAATAGTTGGAATCGCTTGTTTTTGAATTTCAGTTAATTCTTTAAAACCAGCCTTCTCCCAAGCTTCTTGTAAAAATGGTTGCATATCTTTTATCATTTGTTTTTCTCCTTTATCTCTATTTTTGAAGAAAATGCTGTATTGTTCGCACCGTTTCTATCATGTGTGAAATAACAGCTATTAAATCATCAACATGGTCTTCTGTAATCGCTTTTTGAAATAGAACCTCTACCTTATTATGATATGAAATCGCTTGCTTATTATATTCGTATGAAACTTTCTGCATAATCATTCTTTCTTTTCCCCATATAGAACGCATTAAAGTTTCAATTTCTTCGCATCCTACTTCTGGTTGTTCTAACGGGAATGAAAATGCTAGCTTCATTTCACAACCTGGTGTAAACTGAGGCACTTCTAGTATTTCACCAGACAAGTTCTTTGCATCCACAGATAATGAAAATGTTGCTTCTACTAATGGTTCGAACGGTTCTGTTAATTGAAATGAGATATGATATATACGACTTAATGAGGCAAGGTCCATCATATCTTTTCGATCTGTTACAAGAATATCTCCATGTAGATCAAAATCATACACAGCACCTTCTACGATTACTTTTAAATTGTCAAAAGCAGTTGGATCAAACATAATTTCCTCCAAAAAACAGGCGCCTTTCGATGGAAAGGCGCCACTTGATGTATATATAGTTTACAGATAAACGAGATGAATTACAACCTTTTAGAATAAACCTACTGCTTTTCCATCTTCATTTACATCCATTTGAAGTGCTGCTGGTTGTTTTGGAAGACCTGGCATTGTTAACATTGTACCTGTTAACGCAACGATAAAGCCTGCACCGATAGATGGTTTTAACTCACGAATTGTAACGATAAAGTCAGATGGACGACCTAATTTTGTTGCATCGTCAGAAAGAGAGTATTGTGTTTTCGCCATACAAACTGGTAGGTTACTCCAACCTTCTCCTTCATATTGAGCTAATTGCTTACGTGCTTTCGGAGCAAATTCAATATCTTTTGCGCCATACACTTTTTCAGCAAGGTCAACTCCGCCTTGGCCACCCTTCTCCCAAACTTCTGTTAAGGATACTGCATAGCCACGCTCATTACACCACTCTTGTAAGTATGTAACTTCTGCATCTGTATCTGTAATGAATTTATTAATTGCAATTACGAAAGGCACACCAAAGCTTTGAATTGTTTCAACATGCTTCTGTAAGTTTTCCATACCTTTTGCTAATGCATCTACATTTTCTTCTTTTAATTGATCTTTTGCTACGCCACCATGCATTTTAAGCGCACGAATCGTCGCAACAATAACAACTGCTTCTGGTTTAATGCCAGCTGCACGAGCTTTAATATCTAAAAACTTCTCAGCGCCTAAATCAGCACCAAATCCAGCTTCTGTAATAACATAATCACCTAATTTTGCTGCCATTGTCGTAGCGATAACACTGTTACAACCGTGAGCAATATTCGCAAATGGTCCGCCATGAATAATAGCTGGTGTATTTTCTAATGTTTGTACTAAGTTTGGTTTTAATGCGTCTTTTAATAATAGCGTTAACGCACCTTCTACACCTAAATCTTTAACCGTTACAGGTTGATTTGCAAAGTTATAAGCAACTACGATGCGAGATAGACGCGCTTTTAAGTCTTGAATATCTGTTGCAAGGCAGAATACGGCCATAATTTCAGATGCGACTGTAATGTCAAAACCGTCTTCACGTGGTACACCTTGTACAGGTCCACCAAGACCAATTACTACGTTACGAAGGGCACGATCATTTAAGTCAACACAGCGTTTCCAAACAATTTTACGCGTATCAATTCCAAGTGTGTTTCCTTGTTGGATATGATTATCAATAAACGCTGCTAATGCGTTATTGGCAGTTGTGATCGCATGGATATCTCCAGTAAAGTGAAGGTTAATGTCTTCCATTGGTACGACTTGTGAAAAACCGCCACCTGCTGCTCCACCCTTTAATCCCATCGTCGGTCCAAGAGATGGTTCACGAAGTGCAATTACTGTTTTCTTACCAATTTTGTTAAAAGCTTGACCTAAACCAACTGTTACTGTTGATTTACCTTCTCCAGCTGGAGTTGGGTTAATTGCTGTTACTAAAACAACTTTACCGTCTTTCTCATCTTGTAAGCGCTTAAAAATATCAAGAGATAACTTACCTTTATAATGCCCGTATGGCTCTAATTCATCTTCTAAAATATTTAAATCAGCTGCAATTTCTTGAATCTTCTTCATACTCGCTTCTTGTGCGATTTCAATATCGGATTTCACTGTTGTAGTAGTTGTCATATACCCTAGTCCCCCTTTAATTGGTTCTGATGATATTGTATCAGTTTTTTGTATTTTCTGCACTTATTTACCTCCTAAAAATTCTTTCATTTCTTTATACGTTTTTTAACATAAATACCCATAAGAATGTTAACGATTGTTGTAACTCTGTAGGTAGTTGACCTAACATCTTCTCATTTACTCCGCGCTTATATACGCCGATGCCATCTATAACTTTAAAACCTTGTTCTTTCGCTAACTGTTCAAATTCCCAAGGCATCATCGTATTACAAACAACGTCTTTTCCATACAAGCGAGGATAACTGTTCTCTCGTGGCTTTGCTGTCGGTCCTAAAATTGCAATACATGCATATCCATCTTTCTTTAACACACGCTTTATTTCATTTAACGCTCGTAATGGCTCTTCCGTCCATTCTAAAGAATTAATTGCCATAATTGATTCAAATTGCTCATTTTCAAATGGTAATGCAGAAAAATCTCCTTTTATAAAAGATAAATTTGGTCCTTCTCCGCGCTCCTTACCTTTTTGAATCATCACTTCCGATAAATCTACTCCCACTGCTTTATAGCCTGCGCTACTTAATTTATATGTACCGTACCCATCACCACAACCAACATCGAGCACTTGTGCTTCTTTCTTTACGTATTGTTCAAAAAACGGAATAATTGTGCTCCTACTCCCGCTATCCCACATTTCCTGACTATTTTTATTCCAAAACTCCGCACTACTATCCCATTTCTTCTCTGCTGATTCATGCCAATTAAATGTTGTCATACATTCCCCTACCTTCACGTATTATCATTCATTTCATTCTACATCATTTTCCAAAATTCCTGTTTTATCCCGCTTGCAGTAAGACACCTACCTCAGAATTCAATGGATGCGGACCAGTTAATGGAAGAGAACTGCTTATAAAAATCCAATTGTTGCTGGCTGATAATCAGTCGTGATGGAAAAAATCCCGCACTTTATCTTCAATAGGAAATGGATATGTTAACGATGGAATACGTATTCTCCAATTTTTGCTTTACTTGGGTTTAACTCATACTCATGTTCTTCTCTTTATGAAAGATACTATAGGTACACCCAATTGAAAGAGAGGGATGTACATGCGAAGAAAGAGAAATCATCATTTTAAAAGTGGTGAAAAAAACGAAGAGTATGCTGCTGAAATATCACCAGCTGGCATTCCAATTAGACATAAGCGTAAAGAAATTGCAAATGAGATAGAAGGTACAAATACCGGCGCAATGGTAGGCTATGTCGCTTTATTTCTTTCGTTATTCTCCATTGCTTTTTATCCAGTTACGCTCGGCTCCCTAGCAATTTTAGTTGGCCTATTAGCTGTCAATTTCGGAGCAAGAACACTTGGATATACAGCAATTGGTTTTGGTAGTTTTTCTGTTTTATTTACTTTACTTTATCCGCTTGCTTTGTCAGCGTTTTAAAAAAACACACCAAGTTATACTTGGTGTGTTTATTCATGATGCAACATAATATGACCGCATCCACAACAATGTTTCGCTGTAATTTCTTGAAACACTGGATAATTTTCTTCATCCCTATGCTCAATAAATACTTTTTCAAACCGATACATGTTTGGTGCATATGCCCAATCTTGTTTCGTACGTGCATATAATGTTGAGGAAAAAAACTCCTCACCACCGCAAACGATACATGTGTTCTTCATCGCTATCCCTCCTATGCTTGTCTTACTTCATCTATATGAACATAAGCATAAAAAAAAGACCTTCTATTACTAGAAAGTCTTCTCTGAAACAAAAAGAAATGTACCAAACATTCCTACTCCGCTATATTCTTTTGAAACACCAGCTTCTGTTTTAAATGTTTGCTTTACAGTCATAAAGAATACACCATTTCGTGCATCTGTACTCTCAAATTGTAGTTTTTCTTTTTTACCATCTACATTTTGCGTGCATTCAAAACTACTCTCATTACAATTCAACGCATACTTATCCTCTACATACACTTTAAAATCTGATTCTTTCGGACAAGTTATAAGTAATATTGCCACGAGAATAATACTTACAATACCCACAATTGTATAATATTTCTTCATTTGTACTCCTTTCAAATGACAAGAAAACTTGACTTCATGCGCCAAGTTTTCTTAGTCAACAACCCATTGCCACTCTTGTTCTTTCTTATCAAAAATGAGCCAACCTGTTTCTGTTGCTTCCTCTTTCAATTCATCGATATTATCTAGCACCTCATCCGTACTTTCATACGAACCAACTACATATACCGGAATTTCAAGACCTCTTCTTGACTCAATCTTCCCTGCTAGATCTATGTAAAGACCATCTTCCATTAGTGGAATAAGTCCCATAATCAATTCTTTTGAAATTGCTGGGAAAATTTTTGATTTTTGGAAGAAAGAAAAACGTTTCTTACCGAAAGCACCGAGTTTATACGGAATGACTTTACTTAACATTCCTACAAAATCGGCAATTCTACGATAATACACTTTGTTGTACCATCCGTCATCATGTGAAAAATAAACAAATCTATTTTTCAGTAACGGAAAGAATGTTCTTGCAAGTGGTTCTTTTTTGTGAGCCAAATATAATAATTCTGCAATTTCTTTCGGCTCTAATTCATCTAAATCGCTTGCATCATCAAAATCTACCCAACAAAATTCATCAAATTCATCAATCTCTGCTTGAATTAACTTATGTATATTTTCTTCCTCAACATATTCAAATAAAGTATGATAATGAAAATCCGTCCATTCAAAGTTGTGCTTCAAAAGCAACACTTGATGAAGCGGTGAAGGGATGTTACTCGCAAACTCTTTAAACGTAATTCCTGATGTAATAAAACAATGACCTCGACGATTACCATTAATATATATCATATTCTTTACTTGGTCAGATCCTCCAGACAAAGCACCTAGCCACCTTCGTTTTATATGTTTCAATTCTATAGCATATTTTAACATGAAAAATTTTAGAAACATAGAAAAAACTTCAAAAACTATTTACAATTTCATGTGTTTTATTACATAGTGATTACAAGAAAAAACGCCTGCTCATAAGCAGGCGTTTTTAAAGGATTTCATCAGGGTTTTGAGGATGATGATTTCCCTCTTTCTTTTCTTCTTTTTGGAACATCGATTGAATTTTATCAATTGTTTGTGGAGCTAATTCAATCATTTTTTCTGCTAAATGTGTCGCATTTTGTAAATGAAGAATATTTACTCCATCTTTATTCACCACAAGAAATGCTACTGGTGTAATCGAAACACCACCCGCGCTACCGCCACCAAATGCAGGGTTACCGTTCGCTCTTTGTCCATCATTCGTTTGGAAATCAGAACCTCCTGCTCCAAAACCGAACGCTACTTTAGAAACCGTTAACACCACACCACCGTCAGCCGTTTGAACAGGCTCTCCAACAATCGTATTTACATCAACCATTTCTTTTAAATTTTCCATTGCTGCTTTCATTAACCCTTGAATTGGATGATCCACCGTTCATAACCTCCTTTGTCATATCTTTCCTAGTTTTTCCGAAAGTTTGTGAACTAAACATAAAATTTTATATTGATTTCAAAAAACTTAAGTTGTAATATTTAGAAAAATAAAAAAAGAGGTCGATTCTTTATGATGCGAAAATTAACAAAGAAAGATCATGAACAAGTATTCGCTTACCTAAAAGAAGAAGCAGCCATTAACTTGTTTATTATTGGAGATATTGAAGCTTTCGGTTATGACACAGATTTCCAAGAATTATGGGGAGTATTTAAAGAGAATGGGACATTAAAATCAATTCTACTCCGATTCCACGATTCATTTATACCATATAGTAAAGAAGACTTTGTTACCCTTGATTATGAGGCACTTCTTTCCGCATATAAACCGCTTAAACTCTCTGGCAAGTCAACTATTGTAGAAAGGTTTGAAACTTCTCCAAGTCTACAATTAGGCGCCAAAAATGAAATGTATTTTTGCGAATGTCTAAATGACAACAACTTACCTAGCACGCCTATCCAAGAAACAATTAAACTTGCCACACTAGATGATGTAGAGCGAATTATGCAATTGCGAGGTAACATTGCTGAATTTCCAGTTGCTAATGAATCAGAGAAAATATTAAGACAAGCTCTCAAAACAAATACAGGACGCACATATTATATTGAAAAAGACGGTGCTATTATTGCATCCGCCTCTACTTCCGCTGAAAATTCATTATCCGCTATGGTAGTTGGCGTATGTACACATCCGAATTATCGCGGAAGCGGATACGCTTCGCTCATATTACAAAAAATGATTCAAGACTTTACGAATGAAGGCCGAACGCTTTGTTTGTTTTATAACAATCCAGCTGCTGGACGTATTTATAAACGACTAGGGTTTAAAGACATTGGGATGTGGACGATGTATCGATAATAATGCATAATACACGCAGGAGAGGCTGCCTATTATAAGTAGCCTCTTCTTAACTAATATCTATTCACATGTACTCCGCTTGCCGTTACTATATGATATACTACGTATTTACTTGTTAACGCTTGTTAATTTCTATAACATAAAAAAACAATTTAAATCTTTTATCTTTTCAACTAAACCAATTAGGAACGCTTTATCGTTATTCTCTTTTCTTATTTAGATATATTTTTCGACTTGCTACTGAAATTTTCTAATAAATAGGAAATTCCAATACCTACTCCACCAATAATTAGAGCAACAATAGCTGTTAAAACCTTTTTCCCCATTGGCTGTGGAAAGAAGAAGGAAGAAAAAATAGCACTGCGGTAAAAGTACACATTAAAATATGCCCTTGTTTAAACATGCTTGATTGCTCCTTTTTTCTTTTTCAGATAAAACTATAAGCATAACGTTAAAAGAGGCAACCAGTAGGTCACCTCCCAAGTAAAACGATTAATAATACATGTTACATATTTTCAGCTGTTATTCCATACAATCTATCTCTATTTTGCCCTCTTCTTTTTTCGATTTTTAAATATAATCTCTAACGCTACTACTGTGGTGAATCCTACAGTTAGTTGTAAACCTGTAAACAGCAGTTTATCATTTAAAGGAATACCAGGTGCACTCCACAGCAGCACTGGAGGAACAAGTATGCCAATGATTACTATAGTTCTCATTATCTTTCCCATTTTGTTTCCCCTATCGTATTTTTAAAATCAATATGTATTTTTCAATATTTTTACAATTCTACTAATCTCTCACGTAAAATTAATTCACTCTCATTCAAATACCCTCTATGTATTTCCTCTACAATCTTATCATGATTAAAGCATAACACTTTTTCATCGCCTAAATAACCAACCGGATAAAGAACCCCTACGTAATCAAAATCAAGTTTATCTGCTGAAATGACCATTCTTCCAATAATCATAACAGGTTGGTTTAGATCTTTTAGCTTCACAACTGAACCAATCGGGAAAAGCTCCATCGTCATTCTCCGTTCTTTTTAGATATATTCGACTTGTTACTCAAAATTTCTAATAGATAGGAAATTCCAATACCTATTCCACCAATAATCAATGCTGCAATAGCTGTTAAAAACCTTTTTTCCATTGGCTGCGGAAAAAAGAATGAAGAAAAAAATAAAACCGCGGTAAAAATATACATCAAAATACGTCCTTGTTTAAACATGTGTGATTACTCCTTTTTTTCAGGTTTCAAGAAAAAACCTCCTCCAAAACCTTCGTATGATGCATAAAAACCTTTCTCTTGACCCATGTGAAGCTTATACCCATAAGTCCCTACTCCCAATTCTAAGCGGATTGTTATATCGTGATCACTGAAATACGGAATAATATCCGGAACATCAATTTTCTCTAAAAGCAATTCATACTTGCGCGAACTATATTCCGCACCTACCTTGGCTGTATACTCATCATAACCTACAATACTACTAAAATCGTGCATTTTTTGAGTTACAGTTATATCTTCCATATAAGGAATATCCGTTCGTAAAGTTTATTAGTACCAAGTGCACATACCCCTAAAATAAGAACACCTATAATAAAGCCAATCTTTTTAGGTAATTCATAAGGAGACATAATAGCGACTACAAGTAATATAGCAATTGCAACATATGTAATATATTTTCCGGCCTTAAATGATTGCATATTAATATGCCCCTCTCTTAATCCTTCAATTTATTAGTATCACCTATCCTATAACCATCTCTAACGTATAATCCCGTTTCTTTTCCTAATTAATAGTGGATTATCCCTATCCTTTTTCAAACTTTATTATTGTTTAAATTTGTTATGTATTCGTCCTACCACTTTATTCGCCCCTAAGGAAATAGCTCCTAAAATTAAAACAAAAATAATAAGAGCCATCTTTTTAAGTAGGCTATATGGCAATAACATAGCAAATATAAGAAGTATCGCAACTGCAACATATGTAATATATTTTCCGGCCTTAAATGATTGCATATTAATATGCCCCTCTCTTAATCCTTCAATTTATTAGTATCACCTATCCTATAACCATCTCTAACGTATAATCCCGTTTCTTTTCCTAATTAATAGTGGATTATCCCTATCCTTTTTCAAACTTTATTATTGTTTAAATTTGTTATGTATTCGTCCTACCACTTTATTCGCCCCCAATGAAATAGCTCCTATAATTAAAACAAAAGTAATAAGAGCAATCTTTTTAGGTAGGCTATATGGCAATAACATAGAAAATATAAGAATAGACGATGTATCGATAATTAAAAGCCGATTTAAAATCGGCTTTTATACATACTCATTTTCTTTTCTCATGCTTTCGCTTCCCTCATTCAGACTATTATACTCACTTCAAAGTCATAATTACCTGTCTTTCAACAAACCCAAACTCTTCGTACATCTCTTTTGCAAAATTCCCAGCAAATACATTCAACCTAATTTCTGAATATTTCTCCTTTAATTCCTTAATACCAGCTTCCATCAGTTCTCGCGATAATCCTCTCCCGCGATATTCTGGGAAAACGTACAATTCATATATAAATCCAAGTTTTTCACGAGAAAAATAGTCTGTATTTTCCCCTATTAATATCCATCCCATTACTTTATTTTCTTCTTTAATGATTAAATAATATGCTCCTTTTTCTACAATCGGCTTTGTAATTTCAATCGCTTTCTCGGTACTTAATTGACAATTCCCTCTCGTCCCTTCAAAAAGCGATTGAGCCGTATATTTTAATATTTCATTGGTATCTTCTTGATTCGCCTTAATTATCATTTTTTACAACTCCCCTTGAATAATAGGCATTACTATCCCTTGTTCAAGATTCTCCGCTTCCATAACAATTGCCGTTAATCCTTGTTCTGTACTTGTTTCATGGAGCTCTCCCTTCTCCCAAAACACAGCTTGTCCCGCCTCTACCTTTATCTTTTCTTTATTTGCCCCACATACATATCCTGCTCCGTCCACAATAAGAAGCAGTTGAGATACAACTGCTTCATGATTACCGATGATTCCATTCTCGTGTAAATGCATAGCACCGATATGTACATTTCCTTGATGGTTTACTATTTTCGACATTATGAAATTAGATTGAAATACTGATATGTGCTTTCCTACTTTTTCACTAAAATCAAAAATTTTCATTGCTAGTCCTCCTTATACGTATAAAACCATCCTTACTGTCTGCATCATATGTCCTTCAAAGTCTTCTTCAAATTGCTCTAATTCAGCAAAACCTTTCGCTTCATAAAAGCGTTTTCCTTTTTCATTTGCTGCTTCTACATGTATGTACAATTTACGTATCCCATTTAATTCCTTAATCCCTCTTTGTAATAAAGCACTTCCGATCCCTTTTCCTTGCTGATCTGGTAACAAATAAATAGCACCTAATTCCGCTTCATTTTGTAGTCTAACAGGTGAAAAGTTAGCAAATCCTATTACTTCTCCCTCTTCTTCCGCAACGAATAAATGTGTATTTTTAAGACGATATTTCATTTTTTCATCAGAATATGCCTCGTCTAAAAAACTGTCTTGAATTTCTCTTGGAATAATGCCTTCATATGTATCATGCCAAGCTATTTTTGCTACTGATTGTACAGCGTGAATGTCTTCTTGCTTCATTTCTCTAATTACATATGTCATCTCGATGTCTCCATTCTCTTTAAATTATATTCTGCTAATATACTAGAAGAAATGGCAGAACCATTTTTATAATTCACCTTAATTAATTTTAATTTCTCAATTGAAGCTGTTGCAAAATCAAATTTTTCATAAATATATTCCATTACACTTAAAAACTGCTTTGTATGTAATCTATTTGCAATCGTACAATGCGGAACCCATTTTCCCGGTACGTAATATGAATTTGGATTGTCATGAAAATTTTTAAAATAATCATGATAAGAATGATGAAGTTTTAACAATTCATCGGTAACAATCGGTGCTAGAAAGACCGTTCCATTAGTAGGAAAAATTCCAACAGAAGGAAAAGTTACTGCGTCCATATTTTCTTGAATAGCTACAAACTCCCCTAGTTTCCCCGTATACAAATGAACATCTAACTCATTATAATCCGCAATCGTGATATGAGGTTCTACTCCAGCTAATTGATTTGTTCCCATTATATTCGTTAATTCATTTTGCAGTTCTGTAATTTTATTAGTAAATACACGATCAAATGTAGCAATAATAGCGTACAAACTTTCTCACCCCTTCGTTACACATAGTGCTTCCCATTCTTCACGAATCATTCCCATTCGAATAGAATCATAGTATGTTCCTTTATAATAACGACACTTTCGCATTCTACCTTCTAAGCTCATTCCTATTTTCTCCGCTACTTTCATCATTCGTTCATTGCCAGACCAAGTCGTGATTCCTACTCTACCAATCTCCATTTTTTCAAATAGCAAATCTCTATATAATGTCAATGTTTCTGTACCGTATCCACCATTCCAGTATGTTGGGTCATAAATCACAAGCCCCATCTCTAACCAACGCGTCGGTTTATATTCCCAATAAAACCCGACTGTCCCAATGATTTGACCGTTATTTTCTATAATTAAATTTGACAGTGGTTCTTCTTTCAAACGAGTTTGCATCTTCTCTTTATAGGAAGAGTATTCTTGCATTGAGAACGGGAAATATGGCGCATCCCATTTCTTCCACTCTGGGCTTTCTTCTTTAAATATGATATTCCATAATGTTTCTATATCCGATTCTTCTATTGTACGAATTGTAACTTTCTTCCCCTTTAATACAACGTTTTGCATAATTCCCTCCTGCATTCACCTTTATTTCATATATAATTATAATGTTTTTTCAGAAAAATCAAAACCAATATCATATATTATATTGTATAATTTTGTTATAAGATACCAATTATTGATTTAGAAAACTGGTGATTCAATGAATAATCAATTTAGTATTGCTTTATTTCTCACTATTATTACGACAAATATTATTCTATATTTCTTCTTACCATCAAATATTGTTACGAAATGGGACTTCAATGGAACGCCTACATCAACAATGGATAAAAGCACTTTTGTAATCGTAAATATAATTATATGTTCCTTCTTATTCTTTGTATTTTTAGCTTTATCTAAAGCAGCGAGTAACCAGAAATTTCTCCATTGGATCGGCAACACAATGTTACTATTCTTATTTTTTGTCGATATTGTCATTGCCCTCATCGCTCTTGGCTTTTCACTTCCTCTTGATCATTTCATATTTTTAGCATTAGGGCTTTTATTTATATTAATAGGTTATTTCAGTTCCAAAATTGATACGACTAAATCAACCGTTTCATTAGAATGGAATGATAAGCACCTCGAAAAAAGAGCTTCAAATATTAGTAGTATTTCAATGATGATAGCAGGTATTTTCCTAGCGGGGCTTCCACTTATCGTTTCTGCTCCGTATAGAGGTTATGGCATACTAGCGATTATTTTAGGAATGACGCTTATCATTCTACCAAGTACGATTTATTTACTTATTAAAGACAGCAGGCAGTCCACTAATTTAAAAGGTTAATTGAAGTACGAAGGCGCAAAATAGGCAATAAAAAATAGGAGGTTACATCCCTCCTATTTCAGCTCAAGCAAAATGCCTTTCTCTATCCACCCCTCTACACCATCTTTTTTAATTAAATCATATCCTGAACAACTACCATCAATGAGAGAAACGATATCTCCTTTTCTAACGCTTATTTGCGCACAAGAAATATCAGTTTTCACTGTATATTCACCTGACTCAAGTTGTTTCATGTATTCATTTTTTACAGTGAGTAATTTATTTGTTTCCTTTTGCTTACATATTGTGTAATCTTGCATCTTCTCGATAGGCTCTATGTAATAATACGGATATGTCACTCCGCCCTGCATTTCTGAATTCGCATTAAAATCCGCTATTACTTCGTACCCTGGAAAATAGTCTACATATGTATAAGAAAACGTATCGCCCGTTTGTTTCCTCTGAATGATAAATGCATTTAATTGTCCTGCTTCTTTAATTGCATTTCCTCCATCTATTGCAATAATTTTTTTCTCCTCATCAATAACTGGATTGTTAGACGGTGCTTCTTCAGAATAGTTCACGACAGGCCAATGACCAACTATTACATACTTATTTGCTTTATGTGATTTATTAAAAAACTCTGGCATTGCTATCGCATTTTTGCGCTCTGTTTCTTTCCAATCTACTCTATCTTCTAGCCCGGCATGCACAAAAATATAATCTTCTGTTTCAATCGCTGTCGGTAACTCCGTTAGCCAATGTATTTCTTGTGAAAATTCACTTTGCAATGCTTCTCTCACTTCACGAATTGAAGTGCCTTCATGAACTGAAAAATCCAATTGCTCTAGCCATTCATTAAAAATCGAATGCTTTCTCGTACATAAATAATTAATAAGGCGAGGATTTTCATTTAGAAGAGCATCAACTAAAACTTCACAATTTCCTTCAACAACGTGAACCTTTGAATTGTTCTTTACAAGATTCATAACATAGTTTACTACGCCTACGCTATCTCGTCCTTTCTCGCAAAGATCTCCATTAATAATTAAATAATCTTCATCTTTAAAGTTAACTTTATGTAGTGCTTCTTTTAAAAGATTTAATTCTCCATGAATATCAGATATGACGATAACTCTAGCATCATTAGGGATTGATAGTTTCTTTATTTTCTTCAAGTATAAGCGCTCCAATCATTCTCTTTATTAAATTAAAATAATTCGACAAAATACACTATATAACCTTTTCAAATACATATACCATAACTTACAACCTATTTACGGTTTAATAATAACTTAAAAAATAAGAAGAAGCTGTTCCCAACTTTTGCGGGACAACTTCTTCTTATTTTTTATAATTCTTTATGAAAAGAATAACTCACTTTATCATACCCTTCTCTTTCATAAAAACGATGCGCATCAATTCTTGCAAATGCTGATGTGAGGACGATAGATTCACATCCGTTTTCCTTTCCCCAGTTCTCTATATACGAAAGTAATACATTTCCATGTCCTTTTGAACGATGTGCGTCTGCCGTTACAAGGTCATATACGAAAACGTGCTTCTTATTATAAAAGTTCGTACAAATCGCTACACCTGCAAGGCTAACAACTTCATCCTCCTCATTACGCAGCGAAAATAGTTTATAATTTTCTTCTTTCATATTTCGAAATAAAGAGCTTGTTTCCTCTTTTGAAAGTTTCGTTCTTAATTGCTGTAAAACAGGTAATACTTCATGTAATTGCTCTTCTGTTACTACTTCTTTAACATTCATTTTTAACTCTCCTCTAACTATTTATTTAATTTTCTAAATGTTATATCATTATTATAGAAAGTAACTGCCCTTTACTTAAGTGACAGTTTAAGTATTTTTTATAAGGCCAGTTTTAAAGGAGAGTTTTATATGGATTTTACTATCCCATTGCAATTACAAAGTAACACACCTATTTACTTGCAAATTTACGACTATATAAAAGCTGAAATTATACAAGGGAGTATTTCTGTTGGCACACGTCTACCCTCACACAGAAATTTAGCATCACAACTTAATATTAGCCGCATCACTGTTGAATCAGCTTATCAACAATTATTAGCTGAAGGTTATGTAGAAAGTAAACCGAAACGTGGTATTTTTGTAGCAAATTTCGATATTGACGTTATCCCAAATAAAAAACGAGATGCAGCAATGAAGACGAGCAATTTAATAGACGAAAAATTCGAATATGATTGTAGCCAAGGGCTTATTGATCAAAATACATTTCCGATTACAAATTGGAAACGAGCATTACAAGAATCCATTCTTACATACGAAAATGCACTATTTGCCAAAGAAGACCCTCAAGGTGAATTCGCTCTTCGAGAGCATATATCAACATATTTATATCATTCTCGCGGTGTACATTCTTCACCTGATCAAATTGTGATCGGTGCCGGAACGCAGCCACTTCTCTGGCTACTACTTCAACTGCTTGGCCCTACAAAAGAATACGGCATTGAAAACCCTGGATTTCACCGTATACACGCAATCATTAAAAGCTGTGATAGACAAATTCATCCCATACCATTGGATGAAAAAGGTATTGATATTTCTAGCTTATATAATACAAATGCCAAAGTCGCATACGTTACACCATCACATCAATTTCCACTCGGGATTATTATGCCTTTATCTAGAAGATTAGAATTGTTAAAGTGGGCTACTGATTGCAGCGGATACATTATTGAAGATGACTATGACGGTGAGTTTCGCTACGCTGGTAAGCCGATTCCTTCTTTGCAAAGTCTTGATTCAAATGAACGCGTTATTTATATGGGGACTTTCTCAAAATCTTTTTTACCTTCTTTACGAATGGGATATGTTGTTTTACCACCACATCTTTTAAAAACATATCAAGAACTGCATGGAATTTTTAAACAAACAGTCGCTACAATACAACAACTTGCTTTTGCTAACTTTATACAAAGCGGGAATTGGGAACGTCATCTTAACCGGAGTCGTACACTATATAAAAGAAAACATCATGCGTTAGTAAAATCCATTATGAAAGAAATGGGGACTAATGTTCAAATTCTTGGCGAACAGTCCGGACTTCATATTGTTTTATGTGTCCATAACAGTATGAATGAAAACGAACTGATTGAATCCGCTAAAAAACAAAGCGTTAAATTATACCCGCTTTCTCCATATGATTTCGTGAATGATTTACGTAAGGAATCATACGTATTACTCGGTTTTGGTAGCATTCCAGAAAATAAAATTGAAACGTTGGCTATATTATTGAAAAACGCTTGGTTCCCTAGTTGCAAGGAAACTTGTTAACAGTGGGTTTAACTTGTAACATACTAACAATTCAACAAAATAAAAAAGAAGGCTGTTCCAAAATAACTTTTTGGACAGCCTTCTTCTAGTTATTCACCTGACCTAGCTTTCCTTCCCGGACGTTTCACACCAGTCGTTTCTGTTGAATAAGAAGCTTCAATTATAGCGGTTGGATCTACAGAGAGAACGAGATCTTTCATTTTCGGATAAATGAATCGGTTTGTAATACAATAAATGATTCTCTTATGCTCCCCTAAAAAACCACCTTCTCCATGTAGATACGTAACAGATAGTTGCAATTCTTTCATAAGTAAATCGCCTATTTCTTTATTCTTACCAGAAATAATCATAACGCTCTTACCTTGATTTATACCATCTAATATAAAATCAATCATTTTCGTAACAATATAGAAAATGGCTAATGAGAACATCGCTTGTTCGATTGAAAATAAAATGGCAACAAAGATGAAAATAACTGCATTTACTGCAAGTAAAAATGTACTAATCGGTACATTAAAGTGTTTATTCATCCAAACTGCTAACATTTCCGAACCATCAATTGCTCCACCCATTTTAACAACAATCCCAACACCAATTCCGAACAGCACTCCACCATAAAGTACAATTAATAACTCAGAAGTCGTAATTGCTGGGAATGGTTTTAAATAAATTAATCCGAGTGTTGTAACTACATTCGCATAAGATGTACGGATAAAAAATTTCTTTCCCATTACTTTTGCAGTAAATAATAAAATTGGGATATTAATTCCTAAGAACACACCATAAAGCGGCAATCCTGCGACTTTATTTGCCATAATAGCAATAGCCGTTACCCCGCCATCTACTAATCCATTAGGTGCTAAAATAAGCTCTAATGAACCTGCTACTATAATTGAGCCAATTGTTAATAATACGTATTCAAATACTTTCTTCATTCATTACCCCCAAAACTTATATATTTTCTTAGTATTATTTTAACGTAATTTTACTACTAATTCAAAGGTATCGATTTATATACAGAAAAGTTTTACCTTTATTGCTATTTTTATGTAACACATGTAACGCGTAATACTAGAAACACACTTACAAATTAAAAGTAAGTGTGTTTTTAACATCTAGTTAATCTTTACATACGGCTTCATTTTTAATTCAAATATTTCCTCAACTGCCCTTTGATATCCACCAGCATTTCTAAGCGAATCTCCCACTTTACGACTATTTTTCTTAAACGTCACATCATTCATTACTTTCTTTACAGTCTCACGTAACAATTCAGAAGTTAACTCGTTACGATTAAGTGTTATGCCTGCCCCTACTTCAGTCAATCGTTTTGCAACGAATGGCTGATCTCCTGTTACCGGAATTACAACTAATGGGACACCGTAATATAACGCTTCACTCGAACTATTCATACCACCATGTGTCACGAATACATCAGCATGCTGTAATACTTCTAATTGCGGGACATAATTATACAACTTAAAGTTTTTCGGAATATTTTCAAATCGACTTATATTTATCTTCTTACCAACGACTAATACGACTGTCGCATCTACATCTTTAAACGCTTCAAAACATTTGTCATAAAGAGCAGGTTGTTCATTAAAAACTGTTCCCATAGAAATGAAAATCACTTTTTTATTTTTTAAATCTTCGGTAGGAAAACTCCCCACTTCTTTTCGAGTAGCAATTGATGGACCGACAAATTTATACGATTCATCAAATACATCTGAACGCGGCTGATATTCTTTTGAAGTATATACAATCGTAATATCGCCAGGATGGTTCATAATATCATACATACTATTACATTTCATTCCATACTGCTTATTCCATCTTTCCATTCCCGATAAACAAGATTGATATAATGGATTCATTTCATCTACTTGTCTCGATTCTTGCCCATCATGAAAATTAATGTACTGATTAACAGCAAACGTTGTACAAGATGAAACGCTTGGTAATTGTAAAATATTCGCTATAATACGTCCTACTGGAAAATGATTATCATATATTAAATAATCATATTTTTCCTCTTTTGTTTCTTCTACAATTTGAGTAACAATACGCTCTGATGCTTCAATCATATGAGATAGCATCATCAAAGGGCTCCCACCTTCATTTACTCGTTCCATAATATTAATTTGAGAGAGAAAATTCTCAAACACTCGGAATTCCGCACCTGTTGCTTCAATCTTCTTTCTATAATCTTCAATACAATACGAAACAACTGTTTCTCCTCGTTGGATTAACTCACTTACAATAGCTAAAGTCGGATTAATATGACCTTCCCCAGGGAAATTTATTACGAGTACATTTGCCATAATATTCTCTCCTATCCAGTCAATCTTATAAAGTTAACAATTAATTATATTAATTAATTTAAGCCTATTATAAATGAATGCATTCTACTTCTTCATGCTTTTCTCTTCATTTTATTATTGAGAAATATTTTCTATAATCTACATTATTTTGATTCACAATCTTATAAATGAATGCTTAGTTTTACTTTTACTCTTCATAGATTTAAAGATATGAGTCTTACATTCAAGTCTTACTACTATAATTTTTAGACAATTCACACAAAAATGTAGAAATATAATGTTTTTAATGAATTTTCGCTATAAATGTAACTATGCTTTCAATCTTTTTATCTTTATCCTCATAACACATCATCTGTTATATAATAAATTTATAGAATTTACAGAAAAAGGAGTCCTTTCATGCTACAACAACTATTCAATTCACCTATTCTATCCGTTCAAGCCTTGCACCCAGGTTATGAAGATCATGCAAGTGATGTTTTTCTCGTTCAAACAGAAGATACAGAATTTATCATTCGTACTTCTAAAATGAATGAAGAACCAAATAATGATTTTTGGTGGGGATGTAAAAATCTATTTGGAATTGATCCCAGGAACGTCCATCATTTAGAAACTGTACATACATTGCTGCAAGAACATACGAATCTTCCTATCCCAACAATATTAGAAAAACATGTTTTAAATGGCCGTGAATTTGTGGTGGTCGAAAAGTTAGTAGGTAACACAGTTCAATCTTTTATCGAGCAACCAGATTCTATTTTATTTAGCCTAGGAAAAGGACTTGCAGAAATACATAAGTTTAAAGCCGATTTTATAGGAAATCCGTCAGGCACGTTCAAAATTCCACTAAATGAATTCCAATCACATATTTTAAACGTGAGTAAAGAGCTTGTGAATATGTTTTATTCCGATGATGAAAGCATACAAGATGCATTTCCTACCTTTGAATCACAGCTTTCTTCCCTGTCAGTACCAAAAGAAGCTACACTCGTCTTACTTGATATGGACCCTACCCAATTTTTATCTGACGGTACAACTATTACGGGTTTAGTAGATACTGAAGCTTACGCGGTTGCCCCGCGAGAGTTTGATTTTATCGGACTAGAATATGTACTTACTGAAAAAGAAGCACATGCCTTTCAAAGTGGTTACGAAACAATTATGCCTATTCCTCATCTTGTAGAATGTAGACAACCATATCGTTATTTATACCGACTGTTATCTGTGCAAGGTAGTGTGGAATTAAAGGAATGGTTAAGTTACCCATCCTATTTTTAAATACAAATGAGAGGGAGTATACAATGGATATTCAGAAAAAGCGTTCTGTAACAGAAAGTGAAATACAGCAAATGAAGAATTTGGCTTATATTTGCGGGCAACAAGACAACCTTGATTACTCTTCAGATTTACATATCAACTTTTTAAAAAATCGAAATGAAGACTATATAAACGATTTTCTTCTTTATAACGGTACTCAATTAATTGGCGCTTTAAATATGTATGATTTCGAAAGACCAACAAAGCTTGAACTAATAGGCTTTGTACATCCTCATTTTAGAAAACAACGTTTCGGAACTACCCTTTTACAAACTGCAATGAAAGAAATACAAAATAGAGAGACAGATGAAGCTCTTCTTATTATCAATGGGGATTCTATTTCTGGGAATGAATTTATAAAACATATGAAGTTACCGTATTTATATAGTGAATATAGTATGGAGTTCAAAATAAACGAAATTCAAAAAACAACAGATAATAATATACAGCTTACTCTTGCATCTTCAGAATCACTGCTTGACCTTATTGAGATTTCTAGTAAAGCTTTTGGTGATTCAGTAGACAATACGGCTACATGGTTACAAAAAATGATGACTTCACCTTCTCATAAAGTTTACAGTGCTCTTATTAACGAAAAAGCTATTGGAACAATTACAGTTACTGAGCAAGAACAATCTACTACATTATCAGGATTCGCTGTTCATCCTTCTTATCAAGGTAAAGGATATGGAAAAGATATTCTTAGTTATATGGTACATACCCTTATTACAGAAGGAACTTCAACAATTGAATTAGACGTCGAAACGAAAAATAACCATGCTTTAAAACTATATACACAATGTGGTTTTAAAATTAAAACGAAGCATGACTATTATAATTTAATGAATAGCACGGAGAATATTTATGTCTAAAAAACTTATTTATTCTGATTATGATATTTTCGCATCTATTTATAATAAACATTGGGGACATTTTGCCGAACACTCCTATCTAGCTTTTGAAAAACTCGTTTTACAATATGCACAACCACATTCTCATATTTTAGATCTTTGTTGCGGGACTGGTCATCTTACTAGGAAACTACTTGATAACAATTTTGTAGTAACTGGTATAGATGGTTCTACTCAAATGATTGAATATGCACGTGAAAATGCGCCAGATGCAACCTTTTTCGTCAATGACGCTCGCTATTTCAATATAAATGAGCAATTCCACTACGTCATCTCTGCCGGTGATAGTTTAAACCATATTATGAATTTAGATGAACTAAAAAGTGTGTTTCACAACGTTTACTCCGTATTACATAACGAGGGTATATTCGCATTTGATATGAATATGGAAAAAGGATTTCTTGAAAACTGGATTGCTTCGTTTCATATTTCAGAGAAAGAATATGTTTGTACGATTGATTCTACATTTGATAATAAAAACAAAAAAGCAGAAATGAATTTCATATTATTTACGCGTGATACAAATGATATTTGGAAAAGAAGTGACTTTTCTTTTAAAGAAACATGTTACACTAAAGACGAAATTACTCATGCATTACAATCTGTAGGTTTTAAAAATATTCAATCGTACGGTACAAATAGAGCATTTTTCACTTGCCAAAAATAAAAAAACTGAATCTAAATGATTCAGTTTTTTCTTAATATATTTACAACTGCAGTTGTTTCGTCATTTTCTTTATAAACACGCGGAATTCTTCTATCTAGCATACATGTAACTTCATAGTTTATTGTACTTAACATATCCGCTATTTCTTCTACTGTGATATTTTCTTCACCTTGTTTACCGTAGAATACTACTTCGTCTCCTACTTGTACTGGCATCGCTTTTGAAACATCCAACATTAACTGATCCATACAAACACGGCCAATTACAGGTACTCGAACCCCGTTAATTAACGCATAGCCTTTATTAGATAATTGACGATTATAACCATCAGCATAACCAATTGGTACAGTCGCAATCCATTCTTCACCAGTTGTTACATACGTATTCCCATAACTTACACCACGATTTTTCTTCGCATGTTTAATATGAGCCACTTTTGATTTTAACGACAACGCAGGCTGTAAAGAAACGACTGAATGATCCACCTCTTTTGATGGATACATACCGTACACTCCTATTCCAACGCGCACCATATTTTGAAATGTGTTACTTAATTCCATTGATCCTGCACTATTTGAACTATGAATATATGGTATTTGAATTCCTAATTCTTTCGCTGTATTAACAGCTTTTTCAAATAAACTTGTTTGCATATTCGTATATGATTTATCGATTTCATCTGCCGTAGAGTAATGCGTAAATATCCCTACTACTTCTATATACTCCATACGGTTTAATTCTTCTAAAAATGGTTTAACTTCTTCTTCTTGTAAACCGATACGACTCATTCCTGTATCAATTTTCACTTGAATTTGTACTTTCTTTTGAAGACGGTTTGCAATTTCATTTATACCATGTAAATCTTCTACTCTATAAACAGTCATCATAACGTCATATTGAATTACATCTTCTACAGCCGCTACTGGTGTGTATCCTAAAATTAAAATCGGCACAGTAATTCCTGCTTCTCTTAATTCTATTGCTTCATCTACAAATGCAACTGCAAGTTGATTTATTCCAGCTTCAATTGCAGCTTTGGCAACTTCAACTGCCCCATGGCCATACCCATTCGCTTTTACAGCAGCCATCATCTTAATTTCTTCATCATTTACATGTTTTTTAAATTCTTTTACATTATGTTTTACAGCATTTAAGTCAATTTCTACAATTGTATCTCTTCCATATTTCAAACTCATTGGTCTAACTCCTAACTCAATAATTGCATTCCATTCTATTTCACGTTTCATATGACCTTTTACAATATAATACTTTTCATTATGCTAGTCAAACTACTAGAATTTTCGGAATTTTGAGTATGATATAATATCCTCAAGAAACTATTATATACGGAGACGAGGAGAATTACAATGTTTGTTCAATCTGCATTACATCAACTAAAAGTTGCTATTGATACTTCTATTTATATGCTTAACCAATATAGTGAAAACGATTTAAAAATACAACCGCTTCACTCAAAACGATCATTATTTGAAATGTGTACACATCTTTCTCTTATTTGTCATGCTGATTTGCTCATTTTAAATGGTATTCCAGAAAAAGAATTACATACCTTTTATATAGAACATACGCCCGTAACAGTTGCTCAAATGCAACAAACGATGATTGAAGGATACAACCTTCTCTCCAAAACATTTCTTTCCTACTCCCAAATAGAATTAGCAGAAGTTATGACTGCCTATTGGGGTATTTCTTATTCGCGCTTTGAATGGTTACTTGAAATCGTTGCACACTTTTATCATCATCGTGGACAAATTCATCTTTTATTATGTGAGCATATGAAAGATCCTCGCATTCCTTTATTTGAGTGATTTTCCACTTATTCATTAATTATAAATAGAGAAGCTACAAAACCAATAAAAAGTAGCATTCCTAATAAAATAAATGTTTGAGCATACCCTCCTATTTTCATTAGATAAATAGAAATAATAGGTCCTATACTAGTACCTAAAAATAAAATAAAAGTATAAATAGATACTGCTATTCCCCTCGCTTTCCCTCCTAATTGACCTACAAGAGAAACTAAAGACGGAACGGATATAGCAATACCTATTACAAAACAGACACTCATCATTACAAGTAGAGATAGATACGAAACAAAGCCCATTGAACTTAGACTAAAAATAGCGATCAACAATCCTCCCTGAAGAACTTTTCTTACTTCAAACCTCTTCGTTAAACGACCTGCAAGCGGTGACAGCAACATACCAAATAGCCCCGCTAAGCGAAAATAAAGAATTTGTTCTGCAGTTAAATTGTAAGTAGGAGAGCTCAAATAATTCCCTAAAACAGTATACATATTAACAAAAGCCATTAATAAAACAAATGCAATTATATAGCTTAATACTAAGCTTTTATTTGTAAAAACTTTACCCATCTGTTTAATTGGCCCCAAAATATCAGTATAGGATTGAGACGTCTCTCCTTTCGGAAGAGAATAATAAACCCATATAGCAGTACTTATATAGACAATGCTAAGAAGAAAGAAAACCATATGCCATCCAAAATGCTGACTAACAGTAGTACTTATTACCTGCCCTACAATTCCAGCTACTAAAAAACCAGTACTAACAAATCCTATTGTTGTAACCCTTCTTTCTACTGGGAACATTTCTACAACGTAGGCTAGCGCTACTGGAGAAAATGTAGCTGCTGCTATCCCTTGTATACCTCTAAAAATAACAAGCCAAAATAAACTATCTACAAACCCTAAGCAAAAAGAAACAATTGACAGTGCAAGCAATCCAATAAAAATCACTTTTTTTCGTCCATATTTATCAGAAATTGCCCCAAATAACAAACACCCTATAGCAAAGCCAACAGAAAATATACTTCCTGTAGCTGCCGATTGTGCTAATGACGTATTAAAAATGTTTGAAAATAGAGAGATTAAAGGTATTGTTACATATAGGCTAGACATAACTACCATACCCGACCAACATAATACTGCTGTCATTATTGTATAATTCTTTTCACTATTTACTTCCTTTCCTATTTCCATCATAAACTCTCTCCCTTATTACGATTTGTTTTTATTAGTTTAAACTCTCTAAATTACTAAAATAGCATTCCTTTAACTCTTATTTATTTAAATTACATAGCAAAAATTATCACCGTTCATAAAGTTAGTTAAGCATATAATAAGGTAAGCTAATTATATGTCCAAATAAATAAGTTGATCTTCATAATCAACTTATTTACCTACCTTCTCCTAATTTCACCTGCATAGTTGTTTGCATTTTATTTAATAGCTTTTCTAAAACTTGACGCTCTTCTTGATTAAAGCCATCAACTAACGAAGCGCAAGATAACCAAAAAGTTGGTAAAGAATGTGTAACTAGTTCTTTTCCTTTCGGAGTAATTTTCACCTTTAATCTTCTTCGATCTTCAGAATGGTGGAATCTTACGATTAACTCTCGTTTCTCCATCCAATCTAATAAGCCAGTGACAGAAGCACGTGTAATCCCTAATCGACTCGCAATATCCGAAGGACTCATGTTCACCTCTTCCCCATTCGCTTCCATTTCACGCAAAATAAACAATAGTAAAAAATCTAATTTACTCTCTGAAATACCAAGCGGAGCTAAATCTACGTCAACCGCATCAAGAACATTATCAGACGTCCATAACATTAACAAACCAAGTTTTGCTGCGATTGGATCCGTTTCCGCTGATGCTGTCTTTTTGATTAACTCTGCGTACGGCTCAATCCCTAAAGGAAGAGAATCTTTTCTTGAATCCATTCATCTTCACTCTCCTTTCTCATTAAATAATTAGCTTACCTAATTACTTTCTCATTATACTCATATTTTTCCTTTTATTGCAAGCACATTGTTGAACAAAAAAATCCTATTATTAAAACAGGATTTTTCACACTGACTAGCTATCAGTTTTAAATAATGTGCAACTTCTTTAAGGCATAAGAAATTCCGCCTTCACTCGCCTTCGTTGTAACGAAATCAGCCCTTCTCTTCAACTCCTCTCCACCATTTCCCATCGCAACTCCTAATCCTACATACTGCAACATCTCAATATCATTTCCACCATCACCAAAAGCAATGGCTTCTGATTTACTAATATTTAAATGTTCCAATACTTTTTGAATTGCAGTTAGCTTCGATACTTTACTATCTTCCAATACATTCATAACGTAACCATGAAAACGGTCAAACGTAAGTGCTGGATATCTTTCAATGAATTTTTGAGCTTCTGCTTCATCAGCATACAGACATATGCAATACATCTCATCTGACAAGTTTTTAACTTTGTCAGGATACCGCTCTAAATTTAAAGTTTCATTTAACGCTCGTATGACACGTTCATCTTTGGAGGCAATATCATTCATTGCAAATTCTTCTGTAAAGTAAGAAACACTGTGACCATGTAATTCAGCAAAATTTGAAATATCATGAACGATTTCGCTTGAAAGTACTGATTTATGTATAACTTTTTCCCCACATTTTATATGTGCACCATTTGCAGAAATATACGTTTTTATGCCTAGTCCCTTAAATTGTGAGCATAAACTATATGGTCTCCCTGTTGTAACAACTACATGAACTCCATTATCTATTAACCTTCGTATCGCTTCTTTTGTACTTTCGTGCATACTTCTATCAATCTCACTTAATAACGTACCGTCAACATCGAAAAATACAACTTTGTACATAAGTTTTTACATCCCGTCCAAATGATTCGTATCATTAATGAAATGCACCGTTTTTTGTTCACCCTCAATTTCAATTAAACTTATTCCCGTATCTCCCATTTTGAAATAGTAGTCCATTGAAATTGGCATTTTGAAAAATGCACGTAATAGACTATTAATTACGCCTCCATGGGCAACAATTGCAATTCGATCATATGTATTCTCTGTCATAATTTTAGAAAAGATTCCTTCTATTCTCATTCGAAACTCAATAAATGACTCTCCGTTTTCAAAACGGTCATGAAGAAACTTTGGCTCTGGATATTTCTTTGCTTCTTCAAATGATAAACCAGCTTGTATTCCATTATTAAACTCCATTAATTCCTCTTCTAATTGAATTGGACAACCAATTGCTTCTGCTAATGTTTCACCCGTTTCGCGAGCGCGTTTTAATGTGCTTGCCCAAATGAAATCTGGTGCAAAATCTTTTTTCACTTTCTGTACAAGTCTTTGTACTTGTCGTCTCCCTTTGTCAGTCAACTCAAAATCAGCTCGTCCTTCATGCACATGTAAAATATCAGCTTCTGATTCTCCGTGGCGTATTAGTAGTATTTGCATGTTTCTCTCTCCCCCCTTATTTAACATTCACAAAATTCTATTATATCATATTTTAAGATTTCAAAATAAAAAGGAACGGTCTTCCGTCCCTCATCCATTCACTTTTTCCGCATCATTCCAATAATATTTACTAAACGCTTCTGTTAACACATCAATTGTGTTATATAATTCATCTAACGTATTATCAACACCACCAACTTCAATTAGCATCGCATTTTTCGATAGATCTTGGTTATAAACGCCATTTCCATCTTTTTTATACTTCGGAAAAATCCCTCTACTTAATCCGTAATAGTTTTCATCTAAATAACTATTGATCGCTCTTGCAATTTTTTCATTTTCAGCACGGCCTTCATTTTCCATCCCAATAATAAAATATAATCTTGCATACGATTTTCCATTAATTACTTTTGTTGTTACTTTCTTACGCTGATCATCACGATGTATATCAATCGGAAACGCAATTTTATTATTTTGTGCTAATGCTCCTTTTACATATTCATGAGATGCTTTATATGACTGATACCATACCCACTTTTTACTCGCTAATAAATCACCCATATTCGTTTTATCGTGAATTACTGGAATTCCTTGCCCCTCAAGTTGTTCCTTCATACGTTTTCCTAGTAAGGACACATTTACATCTGGGCTAGATGGATCAGTTGCCCCTGGTAATAATGGAAAGAAGGATTCCCAGCTATGTGTATGATAAATATATACTGCACTTTCACCTTTTTTCGCTCCGTTCTTTTTCTGAACCGGATTATTCTTTTCCGCTTCTGTAACTTTATCTTTTGCTACTTCCCGTTCTTTCGTTACTTCTTCAATCGGTACACTAGATTCATTTGGGATATTCGTCAAGTTTGTCCCTTCCCCAGCTACGATAATATTAGAATAATACTTTGACATACCAGGTACTTCTTTACCGACGAATGTTCTTAAATCTTTAATTTTCAAATCTGTCGCAATAGAGAACATTAAATTCCCAACTGACTCTCTTTTATTCTGCTTAAAATAATCAAATCCGTAAAAGTGACGTCAAAATCGACGCTATTATAATTACTATTAGCGCATATAAAAGGAGTAACGAAATCAGTTTCTTCCCATGTATTCGAGTTGCATACTTTTTCACTGCATCACCTTCTTTATACATGGATATGTACAAGCTTTTCGGAATATACGCACAAAAAAAGAGAAATGGTATCCCATTTCTCTTCCTCACTTTTATTGTTCTTTTCCTGTATCATTTGAAGGTAGTTTCTTCGCTTGTTTTTCTTTAAATATTTCTCCAATTGCCCCAAGAGTACCAAGTGTTTCAATTGCATTAGAAGGAATAAAGACTTTATTTGCTGGTCCTTTTGCAACTTCAGCTAATGATTCGAATGATTTGTAAGCAAGGATACGCTCATCCAAATTCGCTTCACGAAGCAATTCAATACGATTTTGTTCTGCTTTTGCGATTTCTTCAATTGCTCGTGCTTCCCCTTGTGCTTCTAATTCTTTTGCTTCTTTTAAACCTTCAGCTTCGCGAATACGCGCTTCTTTATCCCCTTCAGCCATCAAGATTTTACTTTGCTTTTCCCCTTCAGCGCGAAGAACTTTATCTTGTTTTGCTGCTTCAGCTTCTAAAATAATCGCACGTTTATTACGCTCAGCCTTCATTTGTTTTTCCATTGATGCTTGCACATCTTTTGGCGGGTTAATATCAACAACTTCGACACGTTCAATACGTACGCCCCATTTTTCTGTTGCTTCATCAAGCGCTAAGCGGATTTCTGTTGAAATTTTTTCACGACCAGATAACGTTTCATCCAGTTCCATTTTACCGATGATTTGACGCATCGTTGCTGAAGTAATATTACGAACACCATATTCATAGTTTGAAATACCATATGTCGCAAGCTCTGGTTCAACAATTTGATAGAAAATAATTGTATCTATTTCTACTTGAACATTATCTTTCGTAATTACCTTTTGCGGTGGTACATTCGTTTGTTGAATACGTAAGTCGTGATATACACGAACACGATCTACAATTGGGATTAAAATATTTAATCCTGGGTGCATTATACGTTGAAACTTACCAAATCTTTCAACAACCCCAACTTTTTGCTGAGGAATAATTTTAATTGTTAATGCGATAAATGTAACTACAATTAGTGCGAATATAATCGTTAACGTTAATGCTACCATATTTATTCACTCTCCTTTTTTACTTGTAATATAGTACTATGCCTCTTTATAACAACGACTTTTTCTCCAGCATCAATTGAAGAATCTGCAATAGCTGTCCAAGTATCTCCATCCACCTTCACAATACCATTCGCTTCATTTGTAATCGCTTGCATAACAATCCCTTTTTTACCAACAAGCATATCTACTGTATCCGTAAAACCTTTTGCTTCTCGAAAGTTTTTTGAAATTCTTTTCGTAAAGAATGTCAAAGTTAAACTTATAATTGCGCCAACAGTAACTTGTAACAGTAGTGCATCAGGAGCAAACAAAGCAATAAGACCTCCGACAACAGCTCCAATTCCAAGCCAAAGCATGTAAAATGTAATCGACAACATTTCTGCAATAAATAAAATACCAGCTATTATAAACCAAATTACCCAAGCAGCCATATGCAACCCTCACTTTCTTTCTCATTTTCTATATGTATATGAAGAAAAGAATGGTTTATCCGCCCTTTCTTACACTTGGGCGTTTGCTACAAGCTATTGTACATACTCACTGTTACAATGATTATTAATATAATACTATATCAATATATTCTTCATTATACATGAAAATTCCTTTCAAAAAGTGACAAAAAATTAAATTCTTTAAAAATTTCATTTTTTAAATTACAATTATTCTAATTACTAAATACTATTTTTATAGAGGTGTTATTCTTATTGAGAAACCTGTCACTAACCTACTACTTAGGTTCCAAAACATGCATTACTCTCGCTGACATCGTATATGTAATGATTATTACAACTCATATTTATATAGCAACTAAATCAGCTACTATTACTGCTCTTTTTCCATTATTACAAGTTATCACAAATCTAATTGCTAACATCTCTGCACCACTAATAATAAATCGTTTTCCATCTTATACGTTGTTATATACGCTACAATGGCTAAAAACAGTCTTTTTACTATTATTAATGATTTTGTTTCCAGTCTTATCCACAAACATTATAGCTCTATTAACTTTTATTTTTTTCACTTCATTATGTAGTGGATGGAGCGCTCCATTACTATACAGCATTCTTCCGCGCCTTACACCGAAAGAAAAATTAGTAAAAGTAAATAGTATCTTTTCCTTTTCAACACAAATTGCGCAAGTCGCCGCTTATTCATTTACGAGTGTTATCGTTCTTCTCATTGGCGCTACATCTACACTCATGATTAATAACATGTTAATGATTTTTGGATGTATTGCATTACACTTTTCATTACGTACCATACATACTGAACGAATAGCAGATCCTCCCTCTTCAAAAAGTACTGCTTTATCGGAAGGTTGGAAACTCTTATTTCAAAATCCTTCTCTCCGTACCGTTACATATATGGACTTAATTGAAACTTTCGCCGGAACAATATGGATCGGTGCTATTACGATGGCATATGTTACGACTATCCTTCATAAAGGCGAGGAATGGTGGGGATATATTAATACAAGTTATTATGTTGGCACGTTAATCGGTGGTCTATTGGCATGGAAAATCAGTTCCTATATTCAAAACAATTTAATACGCTCCATGTCGATAGGCTCTCTTATGTTTAGCATTCTTACATTTTTATATGGTATGACAAGCAGCGGATTTATTGCGCTTTTTCTATGTGTTCTAATGGGACCATGTTATCAAATTAGAGATATTTCTCAAACGACTGTTTTACAATCAAGTGTCACCCCTTCTTTATTATCAAAAATGTATACAGCACATGGCGCGCTTCTTTCAACAGCTTCTGGTCTTTCTATGCTTAGCGTTGGCATTATTACTGATATGTTCGGTGTTCGTACAATTTATATCATCGCATCTATTCTTATTTTATGTTCCGCTTGTTTATCTTTTAGTTTATTAAAATATCATAAAACAGAGCAGAACGATATTTCACTTTAATCACTAAAACAAAAAGGACAGGCATTCCCTGTCCTTTTTATTTATTCTATTCATGACAAGTTTGGGATTTTTCTATGTTTTGTCGCCTGTTCAAAAGCGTAAGCTAGCTTAATTAATATCCCTTCACTAAAGGCAGTACTTGCAATCGTAATTCCAAAAGGTCTCCCGCTTTCCATATACCCTGCAGGTATTGCTATAGACGGATAACCCGCTTTCGCACATATGGTAGAAGCTATATAGGAAGGAAACAGTATCGCATCAAGATTATATTTTTCCAATGCAAAATCAATGCCTTGTTCTTGTGAAAAATATATATCTTCTAATCTTGCATTTAAATATTCTGGATTTCGTAACGTATTAGGAAAATCTTTTCTTCCCTCTAACTTAGTTTGTCCATATTTTAAAGCTCTTTCTGCTATGTTTTTATTAAACTCCATTAACTCCGAAATAGAATGTACCGGAATAGTAGAAGGTAATTTAGAAAGATAGTTATCTAAACTATGCTTCAGTTCATAAAGCGGCACTCCCCAACTCCATTCTCTATGAAAAGAAGGAATATTAATATTTTCTACTACTGTCGCTCCTTCATTACGTAATACTTGGATCGTTTCCTTAAACAAGATTTCATCATACTCACCATTTTCGTAATAATCTTTTGGTGCATCGTTAAACACACCAATCTTCGCTCCATTTAAGCCATTAACATTAAGATATTTTGTATAATCTTGCTCTGCCCTACCTTCACTTCTATGAGTAGCAACATCTTTCTCATCTACTCCAATTAAACTCCCTAGCAAAATAGCAGCATCTGTTACCGTTCTAGCAAATGGTCCAGCTGTATCTTGCGAATAAGTAAATGGAATAATTCCTCTACGACTAATTAAACCGACAGTCGGTTTAATACCTACTACAGAATTTTGAACAGCAGGGCTCAAAATAGAAGCATCGGTTTCTGTCCCAATAGATACTACTGTAAAGTTAGCAGCAACTGCTATCGCAGATCCTGTACTAGATCCGCCAACAAACATATGGTCCTTGCCCGTTCCGTATGGATTGATTGTTTGACCACCTCTTGCACTATATCCAGCCCACATTTCAAAAGACATTGCATTTGCTAATTCTGTCATATTTGTTTTTCCTATTATTACTGCTCCGGCTTCTCGTAATTTTGTAACGAGAAATGCATCTTCACTGCTTATATTTTGTTCTAGAGCAATCGTACCTGCACTTGTATGCATGGAGTCATTCGTTTCAATATTGTCTTTAAGCAAAACAGGTATACCATGTAATGGACCCCTTATACCTTTTGTCTTTCTTTCATAATCTAACGCTTCTGCGATAAAAATAGCATCTGGATTGATTTCTAAAATAGAATTAATTTCCGGTCCGTCTTGGTCATACTTTGCGATTCTATGAAGATAATACATCACTAATTCCTTTGAAGTTAACTGCCCAGATTCCATTTCGGTTTGTATATCATGAATTGTTAATTCTTTTTTTAATACTGGATTAAACTGAATCTCCATTTATATTCTCCCTTATAGCAACTTTTTTGCGTATAACTCTTACTTTTTCATCTTTTCACCCCAACTATTCCAAACTAATATTCCTTTAAAGAAATTCAATTTATCTATTCAAAAAGCCTTTAATTTCCCGAAAAATAAAAATAGTCTGAAACGAATGAACTTTCGCTTCAGACTATTTTATTACTTTACATATATCTCATCTAATAAGTGTAAAAACTCTCCTTGTTTCCCTGCTAATTCAGGGCATTTTGCAATATTAACCCATTCGTAGCTAAACGCTAAACCTTGATCTTTCTTACCAGCACTTACTATATGTTCCCATGTATCTTTTACATCAGTTAGTAAAGTTACATGAAAAAAGTGACGTTTTTCATATTCCTGTTTTTCCTTCACATGTATAATGTAATCTGCTAAAAAACGCTCTATACATAAATGACGCAATCCGGATTCTTCCTGTACTTCACGCAATATAGCCGCTTCTAACGTTTCACCTTCATCAACCGTTCCCCCTGGCACTTGAATACCAGCTTCATGTATATCACAATGTTTAAAAACCAGTAATTGCATAACCCCCTCTTTTTCTCTTGTAATATATGCATGTACTTTTTTCTTATATAACATCGTCATTATACGTCTCTCCCCTCAATCATTTACTCTGTTACTTCTTCAAGCGTCAGCTGATTATCATACAAATATGTAGCTTGTGGATTTCCCACATACCTTACGTGCCATGGTTCATACCGATAGCCCGTAATCGTTTCTTTCGCTTTTGTGTATCGAATCACAAAACCAAATTTATGGGCATTTTCAGAAAGCCACTGACCTTCTTTCGTTTCCCCAAAAACCGTCTCTAACTGAAATTTAGCAGATTGAGACGTAATATCCATAGCTAATCCAGTTTGATGCTCACTTGTGCCAGGAACCGCGCTAGACATTGCTGTTTTTGCTTCCCCATCTTGTTTTTTATACATCGTATTTAATGCTTTTTGTCGATCAAAGGATCTAAATCCAGAAACTGCAAAAAGGAAAATACGCTCGTTGTTAGCTTGCTGGAACATTTCCTCAAGCGCCCTCGCTGCCTCTTTTCTCATCTTTTTCTTTTCTTGATCACCTTCACTAGAGTAGCGCACTTTCGGAATAACTAAATCTGGCGGTCTATAACCATCTGGTAAACGCCTACTTTTATTCACAAGTACAAGCATTGAATTCGGATTATTAATTACCGCAATATCCCCATCCATATTAGCAATTGTTTCTTTCGCTTTCGGAAATATACTATTTACACTTACTTCCCGCGCCTGCTTATCCTTATACATTTTATAATTGATTCCTGCTACTCCAACAATAATTATTGCAGCTACGATACCGAGTAGTGCCCATCTTTTTTTCATATAACGACCTCTTATTTTAATAATTTGGCCATTTCATACTCATCGATGTCCTTTCCATCGATAATAAGAGCAGCTTTTTTGACACCTTCTTTCTCAAATCCAGCTTTTTTATATAGTGCCTGAGCTCTTGTATTGTGGGCCATTACTGTTAATTCTAAACGCCATACATCATGTAATTTTGCCCACTTCTCAACCTCTTTAAACAATCTCGTCCCAATACCTCGCCCGTTATACTCTTGCAAAATACCAATTACAATGCTTGCCACATGCCTCTTTCTTTGAATGTTATTTCCATTCACTAATATAAAACCTATTATTCTCTCATCTTCAACTGCTACAAATATTGTTGCATATTCATTTTCTATAAATCGCTGGATCATTTTTTCTTGTTGCTCAGCTGTAGTTTTCCTTTCTCCTGGTTCATATAACATAAACTTCGTTTCTTCATCTAATTGCTTACTTAATTGCAAAAATGATGCTGCATCTTCTACTTTGATCTCCCTAATCACCTAAATCACCCTATCAATTTCATAATATAAAAATTTTCCTTGTAAAAAGATTTTCTCTGCCATTTCAAAAATCCCTTTCTAATTCTCCTATTATAATTAGACAAATTTCGATATCGCTATAATAATTATTAATCATGTCCATTTTGTGACATCTTGCTATCCACATTTCAAACCAACACAAAAAACGTAAGCATTACACTTACGCTTTTCCAAGATTGAAGTGAGCTAATAATTATCGATAGATACCCTGGCTAATTCAAGTTTCACTTTATCCATTCACTTTTTCTGCCTGCCAAAAATATTCACCAAATGCTTTAGCAAGTGCATCAATTGATCGATTCAATTCTTCCTCCGTATTATCTACACCGCCAACTTCTATTAATATCGCTTGTCCTGATAAATCTTGATTATAGATTCCATTTCCTGTTTGGAAACCTTTTTGAATGACCCCACGACTCACTCCTGGATATTTCTTATTAATCGCCTCATGTAAAGCTGTCGCTAATTGTAAGTTTTTTTCATAATTTTTATTTCCTTTCCCTACTACAAATGCAAGCTTCGCATATGATTTATCTCCAATTGTTTTTGTCGTTACATTCTTTCGAGCACTATCACGATGCAAATCAAAAAAGTATTGAAGATCTTTATTTCCAGCCATAGCTTGCTGCACAATTTCTCGTGACATTTTATACGAACTATTACTGTTTAAACCCTTACTTATTAACTTTTGACCAACATCACTCTTATCGTTAGTAGCTCCAATCCCTTCACCTTCTAGTTGTTCACGGAAACGATCTCCTAATATAGAAATATTCGATACAGAACTCGTTGCTTTATTCGGATTCGGGTCATTCGTTAAGTTAAGTAAAGGTAAATAAGATTCCCAGCTATGTGTATGATAAATAAACGCAACTTGTCTTTTTCCGGTCGTTTGGGACGGCTGTTTTTTCTCTTTATTCGTATCTTGTTTAGGTGCTTGTCCAGTTCCACTAGTCCGTTCTTTCACTACTTCTTCAAGAGGTACACTCGACTCTATCGGTAAGTTAGAATAGTTTGTGCCCTCACCCGCAATAACAATTTCTGTATCGTACTTACCAAACCCGGGTAGCTCTTTCCCGACAAAACTGCGTACATCATTAAAGCGAATATTTGTAGCCATAGAAAAGAGAAAAGAAGAAATTGAAAAATCTTGATTCAACTTTCGATACTCCTGTGTAAAATAATGATTCTCTTTTCCAAGTACATACATGTAACCATTCATCGATAACTCATTTAACCAATTATATAAATACGTTGACTTCGTCTCTTTCATAGAGGTTACCATCATACTAATAAGAAAAAAAGTCGCTAGCACTGTAGTAATAACAAATAAAACTAACTTACGCATACTTGTAAACTTCATAAAAAAAAAGCCCCGATTCATACTATCACCTCTCTATTTCAAGTTATGTACAAGCCCTAGAGAATAGACCGTTAAAATTTCGGCTATATTGTTAATGAGGTGAAATGAATTGAAGCTATTAATAGGAATATTACCAATCGCTCTATCATTCATTTTTTATTTGTCCGCTAAGCATCCAAAAATCTCTATTGTGCTACATATTTCTGCGTACTTGGCACTGTATGTACTCGGTACAATTATTTCCATTAATATATACGATGTTTTAATACAAGATTTAGTTTTCATGACGAGCATTCATGGGATTTTACTGAATCCATTTTTCCTTATTGCAGGAGCGTATATAGGAACATACACGTTGTACCTACTTATGTCTCACATTATTATAAAAATAAAAAATGGAGCGTAATGAAATGCAACCACCATTTATCTGTCATACATGCAAAAAAAGAATTGTGAGAAAGAAAGATCTCGTTACCGCCACATGGTACTTCCGCTTTTATTTATTTCACAGTGATTGTTTTAAACGACAGCAAGTGTTCATCTCACGATTTATCCCTGTGAATACACTTTTCAATTTCTTTCTTATTATATATGGACTTATTTTTGGCAGCATTCTTATGATTACAGAACCATCTATTATTTGGCTGATTTCCTTATTTCCCATTTTTTATCGGTTTCTTTCTTATTATTATATTGAACGTTTTTTCTCTACATAACGTGCAGACTGACCTCTCGGAATACTTAAACATTCCCACTCATTTTCTTTTAACATCTTCCCAATGTAAATAATCTGACCAATATGCAATGCATAATGAGAAATTTGCCTTTCAATTGCTTGCATGACAGTATGTGCTTCACCGCGAATGTATACCGTCTTCAATAAGTGTTCCGGCGTTAAAGTATTCATCGTATTAAAAACATATTTCCATCCTTCTTGCCAATCTATAAGGGCTTCTTCTTTTGAATGATAGCATCCCTCAAATTCACTATCTCGATTACGATCTGTTTTTTCACCATCAGACGTTAAAAAATCCGTCCATCTAGAACGCATATTACCGTGCAGATGCTTTATAATAATCGCTATACTATTTGTTTCTTCATGAGAAGACCATTGTATTTGCTCATATGATAATTGAGAAAGTGCCCGTTCCCCTTGCTTCTTTGTTGCTTTAAAGTTCGAAATCGCACATTGTAAATATTCTCGTCCGATATCCATATTAGCCCCTACCTTCACCCTAGCTAATTTTCGTTCCATTTGGCAATTCCATATTAGGCTGAAGCAACACAACATCATCAGCTTCAGGAACGCCGCCAAGCACAAGCACTTCTGATTTGAATCCAGCTACACGCTTCGGTGGAAAGTTTACAACCGCAACGATTTGTTGACCGACTAAATCTTCTGGACTGTACCTTTTCGTAATTTGGGCACTTGACTGCTTTATCCCGATTTCTCCAAAATCTATTGCTAGTTTAATCGCTGGTACTCTCGCTTCTTTAAATTCCTCTGCATGTATTACAGTTCCAATTCTCAAATCCAAATTTAAAAAATCTTCAAAATTAGCCATTTATCATTCCCCCCAATTATTACTTAGACAAAATACAAAAATCCCCTTCAAAAAAAGAAAGGTGCCTAAGCACCTTTCTTTTGTAATTCACTTGATTCATTTGATTTATAGAAGAAGAAACCGAGAATCCCGCCAATACATGATGGAATTAACCATCCGATTCCTTCGTTATATAACGGTAACATTTGTAGTACATTAGAAATCGCGTCAATTTTAATTTTCGCACTTTCTAAACCGTTAAAGAAACTAATTAACAATGCACCTAAAATAGCTCCAATATAAATTGTATTACGCTTCCCAATCCACTTATGGAAATACGAAAGTACGATTAATACAATTGCAACTGGATAAATGATCATTAACACAGGTAATGTTACTGCGATTAATTGTGTTAAACCTAGGTTAGATACAATTAAACTAAATACACATACCATTGTTACAATCGTTTTATGCGAAAGTTTTGGGAATAAGTTTGTAAAGAAACCCGCACACGCAGATGTTAACCCAACAGAAGTTGTTAAACAAGCGAGTATAATAACAAGCCCTAATAAAATTTTACCACTCGTCCCATATAGCTCATTTACAACATTCGTTAAAATAAGACCACCGTTTTCTGAAATACCAAGTGATGTACTTGTTGAACCAAGATAAGCAAGTGATAAATAAATTAACGTTAAACCAAGTACAGCAATAATACCTGATACAACTGTTATTTTTGCAATTTGACTACTCTCTTTTATCCCTTTAGAGCGGATAACTTGTACAACGACAATTCCAAATACGAGAGCACTAATTGCATCCATCGTTAAATATCCTTGAATAAATCCACCAAAGAAAGCATTTTCTTTGTAAGCAGCTAACGGTGCAGCTGGCTCTCCAATTGGATCAATAATTGCCTTTCCGACAATAACAGCGACAATTAATACTAATAATGGTGTAAGAAACTTTCCAAACCAATCCACTAATTTAGATGGATTTAATGATAAATACCACGTTATTCCGAAGAAAACTATCGTGAAAAGAAATAGCATGTACCACTCTGAAACCATTGCCTCTGATAAAAATGGCTTCATACCCATTTCAAACGAAACAGCTCCAGTACGAGGAATCGCGAAAAATGGTCCAATTGCTAAATAACTAATCAATGGGAAAATAAACGCAAATATAGGGTGGACTCTAGAAGATAGCGCTTTCAAGTCCCCCTCTACAAACGCGACAGCTGTTACAGCTAGTAGGGGTAATCCGACTCCCGTTACAAGGAATCCTATTGTAGCAATCCAAACATTCTCTCCTGCTTGTTGACCTAAAACTGGCGGGAAAATTAAATTTCCTGCTCCTAAAAATAATGCAAATAGCATCAAACCAATTGCTACCGTATCACCTGGCCTTAAACGTCCCTTCATGCTCTTCATTTGCATAGCACTTTTTCATTGTTTATCTCTATATTTTACAATATGCTATGCATCCTCCTCTCTGCTCAAGATGATAAAATATGCCCCTTACAAAGCAGTGTCTTTCTCCATAATTTCTCCATTCCCCTTATTTTTACTCTAATCATTAATACAATTGTTATTTTTGAATTTTGAGTTTTTTGAATTTTTAAATCATTAGAGTGTTATTACGTGGAGTATAGTTGTCAGACCTCTTTGTTTTTATCACACATATAGTAACATATTTAGTTGCAAAATAAAAACATATTTTCAAATTGATTTTTTTGAAAATCGAAATTATCTACATTTTTTATTCTCTTACACAAATATTGTTATAATCTCACCTATTATCTTGTCGTTATTTTAAAATAACTTTACACGCGTAACATAACAAAAGCCATCCAAGATAATTAGATGGCTTTTGTATGTTACTCTATCGTTTCAACTTCACGTGGATTTTTCATCTCTTCCACATATACAACTCTAAATCCGTGATCTTCTAAATCTTTCAATAATGTCTCTAATTCACCGTCGTTAAACTCTTCTCCTAATGTAAACATAATTCTACGAACTAATAAGGCATCATTATCAAAAGTCATCAAACTTTGAATACCAGTGTATTTCTTTAAAACTGTCGATAACTTTTGGATTGCTCCATTATAGTCTTGCGTTCCAATCATGACAGAGTATTTACTAGAGTGAACGCCCCATGCATCCTCTAATAACTCAAAAACTTTTTTATGCGTTAAAATTCCAAGGAAAACCCCTTTTTCGTCAACTACTGATAAATAAGGCAATTTTTTTATTGTAAAAAATACTTTAAAGAAAGATGAATCTTCTCTCACAAATCCCTCTTTATCGTTTAATAATTGCATTACACTCTCGTCAAGTGATCCTTTATATTCTAAAATATCTACTTTATATATATTCCCTAAAAATTTCTCTTTTTTTTCATCTAAAACTGGTACACAACGATACCCCGTTTTATTTAAATGCTCTAACGCTTCCCCTATCGTAATCGAACTTGAGCACAGTAAAACTTCCCTTTTTGGCACGTAATTCCCTTTAATCCTCATAAAAAGCCTCCTTATGTTAAAATACTTTCTGTGCCATAACTATATTATATTTTCAGAAAAAAATAAATAATTTATTTTATTTTTCTGAAAATTATTCATTTTCTTGTCATAATTTATTCATGAATCCTTCACTTGCACTTTCTTCCGCATCCAAAACCCTCCCTCTGAATTCTGAATCACTTCAATGTATCATTGTACGGACCTAATTGTTTTTTAGAAAAGTAATAATTTGTCTCCTTACTTTTCATTAACATATTTCCTTTTATAATTAAAAAATAGGTAGCTATTAGAAAGTAGATCACCCCAAATAACCAATCCAAATTTGTAGCCAGATTGTGTAAAAGAATATACCTCATATATACATAACCAATTGGAACATGTAGTAATACAACCGCACCTAATCCCGGATTATATATTGTTTTAGCTTTTATATTCGCAAAAATACCATGCCATATGAATTGAAAAAATCCCATTAAAATAGGTGCCAACCCAAGCCATATTATATTTTGAAAAAAAACCGGGAGTAAATAAAAAACATACGCAATCAAAATATTTATTACCATAGCAGATTGCGTATTTAATGGATAGCGGTCTGGTATATCACTTTTAAATATAACTACATTAAACAGACCAGCAAAATAACCTGGCCAACGATACTCTTCAAATTGATGCACTAAAATGGCCACAAAACTTAACCCTAACAGTACTTTTATTTCACTCATTTCTCCCAAATTCGCGACTAAAGAAACAACGACAATAATAGCGACAACTAACCCTATATCACACCAATGCTTTCTAAAGAAACTAGCCACCTCTATCACCCACTATCTCAATTTTTATAAAAATAGCGTTCAAATAGGAAATCAATCTGTTTTTCTACAGATGGTACTTTTATATCTGCCCCTGATTCGAGAATTGGCATCATTAATGTGGGAAGAAAAATGGATCCAAATATTTGCACCGTCATCATCATTAAAATTTCCCGATCCGTTTCATTTGTTATCTCGCTCAAAATATTCTTCACTTTACTGAAACCTAGCCTCTTCAAAAAATCCCCATATTCGTATTGAGATGTAAATACCGTAGTTCCCATTGCAATAATCTTCCTAACTAACTCCGGATATTGCCGAATTACTAGTACATAATCCAATAAAAATATTTTTAATCTTTCTTTTGCTGGCACTGTAATATTATCTAAAATAGAAAAAGTGCCTTGAAAGCTAATTAATAAAACTCTAATCGCCTCACTAATTAACTTTTCTTTTGAAACAAAATGGTAATTTACTAGCGCTATATTTATATCTAACAATTTCGCAATTTTCCTTATCGTTACCTTTTCAAAACCTTCTTTTTTAATTAATTCCAATGTTGTATTTAAAATCTTTTCTTTCGTTGATACGTTTTCATTCCCTCCCAATCTATCTCCCCCTCTAGAATGTATCAGTTAAACAACGATTTAAACATCGTTTAATTTTATGGTATCACTTTCCAATTTTAAAAATCTATTTAATCCTTTCGACATTTCCCTACATTCTCTTCATTCCACACAAAAAATAGATTTCTAAATACAATTTAAAATTATCCATATGCCCATACATGAAGAAAAATATATTGTAACTTGCTCCAAAAACGGCTAAAATAAGAATAAGAATTTTCTGAATATTCCAAGAGTAGGTGGTTTATATGTCCTTATTACGCTCACATATATGTAAATTTATAATTGGTGTTATTGTTATTTTTGCCATAAGTCCTATTCCAGCTCTTTTTATTACACACAATTACTCTTATCAAAATGGATTTATTAGCATTTTTCAAAACTTCGCACAGCTTTCTTCTATATCAATTCCAAAGGTTGATTGGATGCATGAATCTATCTTTTTCTCAGCAAATCAAATGATACATACTTCTAATCATTCAACACCATTATTCCCTTACATATGGGAAATATATTTTATATCGATTGTTCGTTTTACTTTTACCCTTGCGATCGGATTTTTCATAAGTTTGGGTATCGGCCATTTATTTTTCAAAGTACCTAACTCGTTTAAAAAGTTTACTACTGTATTGAATTGGATACCTTACTCTTTTTGCACTGTAGTATTACAATGTTCAGTCTTATTACTACTTCTATACGTCGCACAATTTATAAACCTTCCTTACTACTCATCTTTTATCATCGTATGTAGTACTTCCATGATTATCGTTATGCAAGCAGTAAAAAAATGGATTCCTTTCTTGAAAAACACAAATGAATATGAAATAAAACATGATTCTTTTCTTGTGGATACATTGTTTTTGGCGCTTACTTCGAACCATAAATCAATTTTAGGTTCCATCATTCTTTCATTTGTTTTTATGGAATGCGTTTTTCATGCAAGTGGACTGTTACAATTTATCGTTCAATTTGGCGGAAATTCACCCATAATTGTTACAATCGGCTTATTACTACTCTATATCCCATATAGCATACTTTCTTTCCTTCAAACACTATGGACCACAAACTACTCCAAGCAACAGTCATACACTTTAACGAGAAGCGTTCCAAAACCTTAATTGAAATAACCCTCTATAATCTAAAAGTAGGGGGTTATTCCTTTTGTATAGCGGACAAAATAACAGCAAATTCAAAAACTATTACAGAAACATACCAATATTTGCCCTTTTCCTTTGACTATTCTTTTCATTTAGATTTATTATAAAAGTATAACATAATTGCAGGAGGTGACATCTTTATTCCAAACCTTGGAATGGAGAACACACTTGGACATATTAAATATTTTTCTCATCTTTGTACTTATTCTTATTTCTGGCTTTTTCGTTGCATCAGAATTCGCTGTTGTAAAAGTACGAAAAAGTCGAATTGACCAACTTGCAAATGAAGGTAATAAACAAGCTTTAGCTGCAAGAAGCGTCCTATCTAATTTAGATGTTTATTTATCAGCTTGTCAGCTCGGAATTACAATCACTTCTTTAGGGCTTGGTTGGCTTGGTGAACCGACTGTGGAACATATACTACGACCGCTCTTTGAAAAAATTAATATTACTGGAACAATGGCTAACACTTTATCTTTTGTTATTGCTTTTAGTGTTATTACATTTTTCCACGTTGTATTAGGTGAGTTAGTTCCAAAGTCTTTTGCAATTCAAAAAGCAGAAGCAATCACACTCAAATTTGCAAGACCTCTTATTTTATTTGATAAAATTATGTATCCATTTATTTGGTTACTCAATAGTGCAGCTATATTTTTCACAAAACTACTCGGATTAGAACCTGCCAAAGAAAATGAACTTGCTCATTCTGAAGAGGAATTGCGACTCATTTTAGGTGAAAGTTTTAAAAGCGGTGAAATAAACCAAACCGAATATAAATATGTAAATAACATTTTTGAATTTGATGATCGAGTTGCGAAAGAAATAATGGTTCCTCGTACCGAAATGATTTGCTTATCTACTGAAAATACGTTAGAAGAAAATATGGATATCGTCGCAACTGAAAAATATACACGCTATCCAATCATTGAAAAAGATAAAGATGATATCATCGGGATGATTAATACGAAAGAAGTATTCCATGATCAAACGAAAGGTATTTATAAACCACTTGAATCTTATATACATCCTGTTTTAACAGTATTTGAAACAGTTCCAATTCGTAAAACGTTAGTCCATCTTCAAAAAAATCGCGTTCAGATGGCAATCGTTATGGATGAATATGGTGGCACTGCCGGACTTTTAACGATGGAAGATATTCTTGAAGAAATCATTGGAGAAATTCAAGATGAATTCGATGCGGATGAATCACCTATGATTGAAAAGCGTACACCTAAGCTTACTGTTTTAGATGGAAAGGTGCTCATTTCTGAAGTAAATGATATGTTTGGCCTACATATTGATGATAGTGATTTAGATACAATTGGAGGATGGCTTCTCTCTCAAGCAGTTGACTTAAATATTGAAGCTGGTTATTCCATTGAATATGCTGGTTTTCAATTTAAAGTATTAGAACTTGATGGACATCAAGTCAAAAAAGTTGCTGTACATAAACTAGATATTAAAAAGGAGCTATAAAGTGACTGTTTTATTAACAATTTGTACCATTGCCTGTTTCCTTGTTTCATTTCTCGCCTTTATTTATCCCATTATCCCTGGCATACTTGCTGTCTGGGCTGGATATTTAATTTACCATTTCGGTATAAATGGAGGAGAATTAACAACTTCTTTTTGGATTATTCAAGTCATTTTCACTCTTTTCATTTTCGTTGCTGATTTTATTGCAAATGGATATTTCTTAAAAAAATACGGTAGTTCTAAATGGGGCGAACGTGTCGGAATGATTTCTATCATTGTCGGATCGTTCTTCTTCCCACCATTCGGACTTATTATCATACCGTTTTTATCAGTATTTATAACAGAACTAGTGCATAAAAAAGCGCCAAAAGATGCCTTTCTAGTTGGAGTTGCTACTGTAGTTGGTTTTTTAAGCAGTACAGTAGCGAAAGCAATTCTCCAAATCATTATGATTGTCATCTTCTTGTGTTATATCATATTTTAACCATCCCGACTTCGGGATGGTTTTTTAATATGCAATACCTACTCGACTATTTTCATATATGTTTTTCTTACATAGATCCCATGCAAAGTGTGCTGTATCACCCACTGTAATTTTTGATCCACCTTCTGGCAATAAATCTTTTTCAGTTCGATATACCTCTGTCGCCTCACCGTCTATTAAATGTGTCGGACAAACAACTGTCCAACATAAATTATTACTATTACTTAGTACCTTATATGCAGCCAAATGATCTTCTGCTGCTGTTGTCGTTTTCCTTTTTGATTCCGTTGATTGAAAACGATATAAATTTAGATCCGTTCTTGCTTGTAAAATACCAGCCGTTCCTATTGTTATGATCTTATGAACCCCTTCTTCTTCCATTTGCTTAATAATTTGTGGCATACTCTTCGCTAATGTTCCATTTTGATCCGTTCCAAGTGCACTAATTACTATATCGCTTCCTTCTATCGCTTTTTTTATATCATTTTCGTTCAATACATTACCTTCTATCACTCGTAACCTTTCATGTTGTATTTCTATTCTATTTAAATCACGCGCTAATGCAGTCACTTCAGCTGAATCCTTTAATGCTAAATTAATTATGTTTGAACCTACTCGTCCTGTTGCTCCCAATATACATACTTTCATTTGTTTTCCCCCTCTTTCATTCTCTTTCTATTTTTCAATAATATCAATCAATTTACAACAAAAAAGCTTCCTCATATATGAGAGGAAGCTTTATTATTACTTTATTTCTTCTCTTTAGAATCAGTAGACTTCTCGGTTCCGCTTGTTTCTTTATCCTTTTTATCCTCTTGTTGTGTTGTTGTGTCGTCTTCTTTCTTCTTGTCCTCACCTTTACTACAACCTACCATTAATAAAGAACTTGCAAGTGCCATAGCAGTTAATGATTTAACCCATTTGTTCATTTGCGTTTCCTCCCTGTGATAGAATATGTACAACCCCATATTACTCTCTATTTTTAAAGGAGAGATTGAAAAACAGTAAATATACGGTAAATTTTTGTAAATTTACTGATAAAAAAACTAATTTAAATTTACATATTTCATTTCCAATCGATACACAATAAAACTAATTTTTTCTCTAAATGGACATAAAAAAACTAAGGCGCATACCATTCCGCCTTAGTTTCTCATGCAAACTTTTCATTTTCATATAGATGTGTAATCTTATATTCCTTCTTCATAACATATTGCCACACACTATAAGCGTAACGGTTCATTTTCAGGAAACAATTTTCCAAAAATGAGCGGAACTCCGGATTAGCAACTTCCACTGCAACTTGAGCAAACTTTAGAGCTAATCGTTTTAAGTGCGCAATATAACATGTTGCAATATGAATATCCCCTGTATATTTACTAACTGTTTCCTTTTCCATTTCATGCAAACCAAACTCCGTTGTTTCACAGGTTATATGCTGCACATTCTCTCCTTCTTGAAAATTTACTTGTTCATTATATGCTTGTAACATATATGGTAAATGGTGCTGTAATAGATTTTTTAATTCTTCGTCTCTGACCTTTCCAGCATACTCTCCAACCTTGTATATTAGCATATAACTATATCTCATTAACTCTTTCATACAATCCATGAAAGTGCCTCCCTTCTCTAGGGTCTATATGTTATAAATATGATGCTAAAACATTTGCTATTCTTGCTAAAAACCAATCCCATCTACTAATTTTCTCAAAATCTTCTTCAGAAAATCGTTTTGATTTATGAAAGTCTACCTTTAATCGACTCCATACTTCATCAACAACTGTTTTATCATATATGATACAGTTAGACTCACAATTTAAATAAAAACTTCTATTATCAAAATTCGCTGTCCCAATATCAACAATTTCTCCATCAATGATTGTTACTTTCCCATGAAAAAATCCATTTCGATATTGATAAATCTCCGCTCCAGCATGTAACATATCTTTCAAATATGGATAGGCAGCTTGTTTTAACAATATGGCATCACTTTTAAATGGCACGAGAATTTTCACATTAACACCACGATTTAATGCAGCTTTTAACTCTTTCACCATTTCTTTACTTGGTACAAAATATGGTGTAGCGATAATTAAAGACTTTTTAGCCTTTTTTAAAAGTGCCCCATACTTTTCCCATAAGCCTTTTCCATTTGAAAATAAATATTGATATTTTACATTCCCTAATGTCGGTATACTTTCATGTATAGGCATTTTTTCTCCTGTATCTTCTTTCCAATCTTCGGCGAACTTTCTTTCCATATCCGCTGCACCCTCACCATGGATGCGCACGTGATAATCACGCCATGGCCCAAACTTCGGATCTTGTCCAAGGTACTCCTTTCCGATATTAAAACCACCGACGTATGATACCTTTCCATCTATCGTAACAATACGTCTATGATTTCGTTGATGCAAAGAATAGAAAACATTTTTCAGTTTCGGTTTTTTACTAAATGTAAACTTCACACCGTTTTCCTTTAATCGGCTAATTACCTTTTTCTTCAGCTTATATCCACCTATCCGATCGACTGACAATTTCACTTCTACTCCACTAGATGCTTTTTTCTCTAATAACTGTAAAAACTCTTCGCTTATTTCATCTTTTCCTACAATATAAAAATGGATATATATATACTTTTCTGCTTCGTTTATATCCTCAAATAATTTTCTATATAACTCTCCACCGTTCGTATATAGTTGACATTCACCTAATCGAACTTGTCCTAATTCATATTCACTAGCCATTTCCTTCCCCATTTCCACATCGATGTTCATCCAAATGAATACACCTATTAAACAAAGGATTATAGCGAAAAAGTGCTTCATGGATAAATTCCTTTCTCCACTTACTGTTATTTCTATATCTTCCCTTTTTTATTACATTATCATTCAAGAAAATATGTCATTGCATGATATATGTCCATATCAAACAATAGCTCATTTGCATATTGTATGTTGTATCTTAAAATAAAAGGAGGAAATAACAATGGGCTTCGCACATGGTAATGGATTTGCGCTATTAGTCGTATTATTTATCCTCTTAATCATCGTCGGTGCTGCTTGCTTCTGCTAAGTAGCTACTGTCATATGATATGTGGATGAAAAAACTATAAAAGCGGACACCTATTTTTAGGTGTCCGCTTTTCATTTTAAAACCATTTCCGCCTGCTATTGTAACTTAAATGGCTAAACATTTATCTCAAAAGGTTAACAATGTGGCTACTTTCTTACTCTCTGCCTTACGTATATGACGCTGCTCTGCACGTAACACTGCAATACGATGTAATTCTTTCTCTTCTTCTGTTTCAGGGATAACACGCGGTACTGGAACTGGATTATTTTCCTTACTAAGTGCAACAAAAGTAACGAATGACGTTGCCGCTATACGCTTCTCACCTGAAATTAAATCTTCAGCCACTACCTTCACAAACACTTCCATCGAAGTTCTTCCCGTCCAAATTACGAAAGATTCATAACTAACACAATCTGAAGAACGAACAGGATGTAAGAAATCAACCCAGTCCATAGATGCTGTGACACATTCCTTTCTCGAATGTCTGGATGCTGAAATAGAAGCAACCATATCCATCTCCGCTAATATCTTCCCACCAAATAGCGTGTTATGATCATTTAAATCTGTTGGGAATACCCGGCTCGTTTTGAACACCCTTGACTCATTGGCTGTTTTCCCCTTTACTTCTGTCATTGTTATCACCCCTTTAATGATCTATCCCTAATATTTCAATAATCCCTATACTAAATGAACTACATGTTTAATATTAGCAACATTCAGAACTTTTAGTCCACAAAAAAGAACCGATTTTATCAATCGGCTCCTCTAAATACATATTGTTCTTTCGGCTGTTCAACTTTATTCCATTTTGTTACTTCTAATACAGGAATATTCGCATGAAACGGCTGATAAAACTCAGTAGTTATCTCTCCTTCTACTTGAATCCAGTCATCATTATTCCACTCTACGCCTTCTGGTTTTTTCACTAACATACCATATACACCAGAATCCGCTACACAGTGTATAATACCGAAACGGAATAAGAAATATTGTTCTTTTTTAGAAGAATCATCTCTAAAAACAAACCCTTTAAAAGATAATTTTTTCCCAGTAAACTCGCCAGGATAATTATAAATTGTTTCCATGCCCTTTAGGAAGTCTTCATCTTTCAAATTAATATTGTCTTTCGTAACAAACTCTTTCTTCCCTTTTTCCATTACACCGCGGTATCCTTCTTTCCCGTAATAAATGCTCGTATCAGGTCTTAGAAATTGTCTTGTCATAAATGGATCCTTACTTTCTGCTTGTGCAACAGGAAAATGAAATCCTTTCGCCTTAACAATATCTGAATCTAACGTTGCAATCGGGAAAAATAAGCCTGAGATAATTGGAAAACAAAACAAGGAGTACGAAAATGCTTTTTTCCACCATGTATTCTCATCTTTTGAATGATCATGTCCGCAATGGCTATGGTCACAACTGCAATCATTTTTCTCTTTTTCCTTTTGGTGCTCTTTTTGGAAAACGACGATAATTTGTACAATCGTTAAGAAACCTAAAATAATTGCTGCTGTTGTTGATAAATAGGCATACTTCATATTGATATACTTCGTAATGTTACCGGAAATATGAAGCTGCGCAATTAATATTGTAAAACCTAATAATATATATGCTCGAAACATAACCTACCACCCCATCGCATAAATGAGTAGTGAGCTTGCATAAACAACAAGAGTAACTGTAACTATAACAACAATTACAAATTTCGTTTTAAATGTCGCAAGCATCATAAACATATTTTTAATATCCACCATCGGTCCGTAAACGAGGAACGCGACAAGTGAAGCTGTTGAAAACGTACTTTGGAACGAAGAAGCGATAAATGCATCTGCCTCTGAACAAAGTGATAATATATAAGCAAGTCCCATCATAACAGCTGATGAAGAAAACGGACCTTGTCCAATAGCAAGAAGTGTTGAAGTTTGTACAAACGTTTGTACCGCTGCTGCAATTAACGCACCTAGTACTAAATATTTTCCCATTGAGAAGAATTCCTCAACAGCGTGTGTACATACATCCCACATTTTTTTACGTAACGGACGCTTATTATTCACTTCTGGGAAGTGATCATCTCTTAATTGATGTTCTTTAAACATAAAGGATAATATAATTCCAACGATAATTGCTACGATAATCGCTACAATAGAACGATACCATACCATGTGCATACTACTCCCAAAGGCAACGTATGTTGCAAATAAAACAACTGGATTAATAATTGGACCAGTTAACATAAATGCAATCCCTGCGTATGGTGGAACGCCTTTTCCGATTAATCGTCTTACAATCGGAACAATTCCACATTCACAACCTGGAAACAACATCCCTAAAAAAGTAGCTAATAAAACAGACAGAAATCGGTTCTTCGGCATCCATTTAGCCACCATATCTTCTGTCACGAACATTTGAATGAATCCTGAAATAAATACACCAATTAGCACAAACGGAAGTGCTTCGATCAATATGGAGATAAAAATTGTATTCATTTGCAGGAATGCTTTCGGTAATTGAAACAATTCCATGATGTATTTCCTCCAACTTTTCATTAACAATATGTAATTTTAACCCCATTTCATTAATTGGACAAGGATTATATGGCATACATACCCTTTATATACATTACATTGTACAAGTTATATTCTATTCAAAATTTGAGATTTCATAGCAAAAAAGCTGCTCTAGCGTAGTTATATAACTATGCTAGAGCAGCTTTTTTATCGTTAAAAGTAACGTTTCTTCCAAAAAACAAAAGCTAACGTGAAAGATAGTGTTACACATATGATGAGTACAATTACAAAACCGTGGGCTTCCCCTTCAAACGGAACCTTTACGTTCATTCCAAAGAAACTAGAAACCATCGTCGGTAAAGATAAAATGATTGTAATTGACGTTAACAGTTTCATAACACTATTTAAATTATTTGATATAACGGAGCTAAAAGTATTCATCATTCCACTTAAAATGTGACTATATATTTCTGCCATTTCAATAGCCTGTTTATTTTCAATTAATACATCTTCTAATAAATCTTGATCGTCTTCATACATTTTTAAAAATGTACTATTACGCATTAACTTTTGAATTACAATTTTATTAGCCTTTAATGACGTTGTAAAGTATACTAAACTTTTCTCAAGGCCTAACAATGTGAAGATCTCTTTATTTTTCATTGACTGATTTAATTGATGCTCTAAATCAATTGTTTTTCGATTTATTTGCTTTAAGTATCTTAAATAATAAGTAGAAATCGTATATAAGAGCTGAAGTGCAAAGCGCGTCTTCTTAAACGTATAAAATTCTTTAATACGTTGATTAATAAAACGTTCAAAAATTGGATTCTCTTCTAAGCAGATTGTAACAAAACAATCCGGCATCACAATCATACCTATTGGAATCGTGTCATAAATCGAATTTCCTTCTTCGTCATGTCTAACTGTCGGAATATCCACGATAATTAAAGTATTATTGTCTTCCTTTTCAATACGAGAGCGTTCTTCATCATCCAAAGGGTCTTTAATGAAATCTAAGTCTACATTTAAAGTTTGTACTAGATATTGAATTTCTTCTTCTGTTGGATGAAGTACATTAATCCAGCACCCCTTTTGCATTTCCTCAATCTCTTGTAGTTTTCCGTTTCGGTCTGTTAAATATATATTTAACATACTATCACCCCGATTCTTTTTACATGTAGGAATCTACCTCTCTTAAATCACAGTTTTTAAACCGCCATTCTCAGCATATGAAACATACGTTTAAATTTCAATAGAAAAATTATTTTGAAAACGTTTTTATAGGAAAAATATTATAAAGTGAAACTTTAATCAGTGGGTGGCTTCATCCCCCACTGATTATTAGGCCTCACAAATCGGGCTTTTACGGGCTACCCGCCCCCAACCAAACTTCTTTTCTTTCGCTGAATTTTGAGGTGAGGGTCTCACTGCCCGTTAAAGCGGGATAAACATAGAAAAAGACAGAGTGCTCTCTGCCTTAAAAGCTTATGTTGCCTTTATAACATATTTAGAAAGCATCCACAAGTTAAACCCGACTGAAATCGTATAGCCAGCGTATGTTGAAATGATAAAACTTACATAATCGAAATACGGAAGCAATACAATATTTAAAACTATCTTCACAATAATTCCAATCACTAGTCCTAGCACCGTCTTCTGCTGTTGATTGATTCCTTGTAGCATAGCAGCCGTTACTGTAAAAAGAGAAAATAGTATGCAAGCAGGAGCATAATACTGTAAAATGATTCTCCCCATCTCTGGATCATTTCCAGCACCGAATAAAAGAGTATATACAGGTTTGGCTAACACCATCATTCCAATTGCCGCCGGTACCGTAATTGCTACTACTAATACATTTGTTCTCGTAAAATGTTTGTACAATAGCTTCGTATTTCCTGCTGTGTAAGCTTTCGTCATCTCTGGTACGAGAGACATACTAAAAGCTGTCGCAACGGATACCGGGATAAGCACAACCATTTGAACAAGACCAATTATCGCATTAATTTTTTCCGCTTCTCCTTGCATATACCCTATTTGTATAAGTAGTTTATTAATTGTAAATGTATCAATCGTCTGATACAACGGAATTGCTAAGCCCACCACAACAAAAGGAATAGAATATGTAAAGAGCTCCTTATACAATGAGAAAAAAGATTTCGTTGTTTGTGGTATACTTTCCATCTCTTTTTTCTTTAAGTGCCTTCTCCTTCTTATATAATACGCACTTAAAACAGTTAATCCACCTACAGCTCCCATAAATGCACCGAACGTTGAAATACCAACCGCTAGCGAAACAGAAGCTTTTAAAACATATAAAACGGCAAAGCTTCCTATTAAAATGGTTAAAACCCGAAAAAATTGCTCTACAACTACACTTAATGCAGAAGGCCCCATCGATTGGAATCCTTGAAAAAAGCCCCTTAATAAACTCATTACTGGCACAAGTATTAACGCAAAACTTACAATTCGAATATTAGTAGTAACCGCTCCTACACTATTCCCCGTTTGATCATTCCCATCGATGACAAGTTTAGCTAAATGCGGAGCTAGCATATATAACGTAAAACACGAAATGACTCCCATTATAAACATAAACACGATTCCACTTTTCAACACTCTCTTAACCGTATGATAATCATTCAGTTGATCATATTTTGATACCATCTTTGAAACAGCTAGCGGTAATCCCATTGTTGCTATACTGAGCATGATGGTATAAGGACGATATGCATATGTGTATAGAACGTAACCACTCGTACCGACCATCGCTGTAAATGGTATAACATATATAAACCCTAACATTTTTGATATCATCGTTGCCATCGTTAAAAATATCGTTCCACGTATAAACGGTGACCCTTTCATCACATTCCTCCGCTACGCTTTATTATTACACATTATGGACAACTCCTTTTCTTTAGAACCGAAACAAACAAAAAAAGCCAATGAAAAATCATTGACTTTAACGCGCTGCTTTTTTCTTTTTGAAATACTTTAAACCAAAATATAGAGCAATAAAAAGAACAGCTCCTATAATTATGTAATGTGTGTAATCAGATGCATACTCTTTAATTTGTCGCCAATTCCCACCAAGTTTTTCACCTAAGTATATAAATAGAATTGACCATGGAATGATCGCTACAACCGTATAAAGTGTAAATAGTTTTAATGGCATCTTAGCTAGTCCTGCTGGAATAGAGATCGCATGACGTACTACTGGGATAAAGCGCGCAGAAAATATTACGCCTGCTCCATAACGCTTAAACCAACCTTCCGCTATGTCTAAATGATGTTTATTAATAAGTAGATATTTCCCATATTTCTCTACAACCGGACGCCCTCCGTAGTATCCAAGCCAGTATAAAAAGATTTGCGCTAAAGTACCACCAATCGTTCCGGCGATAACTGCACCCACAAAACTAATTTTACCATTCGCTACTAAAAAGCCAGCATACGAAAGTACAATTTCACTCGGGATTACTTCAATCATTAAAGCAAGAGCTACTCCAAAGTAACCTAAGCTTGCAAAAAATTGCAATAACTGATCTATTATGTTTGCTAACATGTTCTTTTTTATCTCCTTTTTTCTTCACATACCATCCCATTATTACATAAAGGCTGCAATCTGCCAATATCTTCATTTTAACAATATGTACAATTCAAGCAGGATTAATCTATTAATTTCTCTTTCTGCGGGTCTTTCATGTAGGCAAACATCTCTTTAATTTGGTCTTCTGTATTTCTAGCAATTGATAAATTAGGCAATTCATTTTCACCAAAAAACTCCACCTCTTCTGTTTCAATACTAGTTTTCTTTTCTCCACCAATAATCTCGCATCCAATGAAAATCTTATATACATGCGTTGCCGATGGAGATGGTTGATTTTTTTCTTTATCAAATATAGCTAGTAACTTAAAATGATCTACCTCATAACCTGCCTCTTCGAAAACCTCTTTTGCTGCAACTTCGGTTGGCGTATAACCGACATCAGCCCATCCACCTGGCAATGCCCATTTCCCATCGCTTTTTTCTTTCACAAATAATAACTTTTCATTTTGAAAAACAACCGCTCTTATATCAACTTTAGGTGTTTGATAGCCTGTCTCACTTGCAAATAATTTCTCTACGACTTCCCAATCTGTTTTCGTGTAATGTGACATCATTGAAATAGAAATATCTCGTAATTGCTGGAAACGCTCAATATCATACCCATCCTTAGAATACGTTAAACCCGCTTGAGCTATAGATTGTATTTGTTTTACCCAATCAATCCATTTAATCGTCATATATCCGCATCCCCATTCTCTATCAAATATATTACTTCATTTTTATTGATACATCTTTATTATACAAAAAAAAGAGATTGATAACGTTTCAATCTCTTTCAAAATTAATCCAATTCATGTAAGTGGTCTTGTATATACTTTCTTCTTTTATTTATATATTCATAAATCATATCAGCCTCTTGATCAAATGTTTCTAATTTTTCTTTCATGTATGGATCTTGTAGTAAATATGGGCGAATCAATTCACACAACCCTTCTACTTTCGGCCTCATAAACGAAACTGTGAATTGATTTTCTAATATTTCTTCCAAAATACTTCGATACTGCTTTCTAAATACAGGTATGTCTAGCAATCTTGCACTTAACGTATTATACCCTTGAATGCGAATATATTCATGATTAAGTGGTCTCCCTTGTACATCTCGCCCCCAAGTCGCATCATAATCCCACGGTATAACTTCAAATAAATTTGTTTCATCGTTATGATATAGTGCATAGTTATGAACGAAACCATCAAAATTTTGCGTAAAAATAACTCCTGCTAACCATCGTAAATATTTATCTACATGTAGAAACTTCCCAATTTCTTTTTCATAGGCTTCCCTCGTCAAAGTATTCGCTTGAAATACAAATTCACTCAGTTGTTCTTCACTATTTTTATTCGAATATTTAAATTCATAACCCGCAAAGAGCTCTGTCTTAACATCTTTATCTCGTTCACTCATTAATGAAAAATTCGCATCATCATCTATCGCATAATAAATAGAACCACTCGGTAATCCTCTATTTTTCAAAAAATTTTCATCAACCGATTCTAACTGTAAATACACACCTTGAATTTGACCATTAATTTTTATTAATACATGTTGTGATTTTGGCGAAAGTACACCAATATCATGAAAAAAATCTAAAGATAATTTATTTCGTATGAGAGACGGATCCATAAACTCCGAATTTAAATGAAACTCTTTCGCACCTTGAAATTTTTTAGGCTTATAAAACATAACATGATAAGACTTTTTCTCAAATTCGCGAATATGAGCCCCACGGTATACGATATCAATGTCATACTTCTTTTTTCCATAAGTTAATTTTGCTGGCACTGGACTATCTGACCAAATGTCCTTTTTCAATTCCACTAAGTACATTGGATGAACAAAAAAATCATATGAAGGCAGCATGTTTTCTCATCCCTTCTCAGTTCTCTTCATTCAATGTATGCGCCTTGTCTTGTCCATACATCCGCAATCATCTATTTATATAAAATTACACTCTTGTCCTGTTCAGAAAGATGCCTACATACATATCATGTTAAGGAAAAAGAATACCTTTTCACTTTAATACATGATAAGGAGGATTTCTATGAAACGTGATATTAGAAAAGCTGTCGAAGAAATCAAAAGTGCTGGGATGGAGGATTTCTTACACCAAGATCCAAGTACTTTTGAATGCGATGATGATAAATTCACTCATCATCATTGTACAACTGGATGTAAATGTACAACTGGGGGTAAATGTCCAAGAACAAGATGTACTCGCGTGAAACATTGTACGTTCGTTACAAAATGTACGCATGTAAAAAAATGGACATTTGTTACGAAATGTACACGTGTACGTGTTCAAAAATGGACGTTCGTTACGAAAGTAACGCGTAGAAAAGAATGCGTATTAGTTACAAAGCGGACTCGCAGAAAACATTGTACATTCATTACAAAATGCATACGCTTTGAAAAGAAATTTTTCTGGACAAAACGAAGTTTCTGTAAAAAATGCGAATTCTTCCCTAACAGACACGGTCACTCTTGCGATGATTCATGTGATCATGGTAAAGACTGTCACGATAGCGGACACAAATGGAATGATTGCAAAGGCGGACATAAATTCCCATCTTGCAAAAATAAGAAATTCGATCACTTCTGGTATAAAAAACGTAACTGCTAGTTTTTATACCACCCAAAAAAGGCCGTTTTGCGGCCTTTTTTACATTTATTGAAAGTGACTTATATCTGCAAATTGTTTCACTTTACCAATACCCTCTTCAAATTCTATTATGCTCAAACTGGCACTATGCATAAATGGATCATCCCACACATTTTCTATTTCCATTCCCGCGAAATGCCCTATAAGTAATTTTGCTGCTGCCGCATGAGAAACAATCAATATGTTTTGTCCTTTATGCCTCTCTAAAAGAAGCTGCATCCCTTCAATTACTCTTTCATAAACGGCCTCGAAATTTTCGCCTGATGTTGACTGAAAAAGATGTGGCTCATTCCAAAATAGATGTACTTCTTCTGGAAATTGCTTTTCTATATCCGCGATTGTTTGTCCTTCCCATATACCCATGTTGATTTCATAGAAATGCTCATCCGCTATAATGGGTATATCACGTTCCCCTTTTATTAACTCTGCCGTATGAAGTGTTCTTTCGCTCGGACTACTATAGATCGCATGGATTGGTAAATCTTTCATTCGATTCCCTAATTGTTTCGCCTGAACTATACCATTTTCAGTTAAAGCAGAATTTTTTCGTCCCTGCATTCGCTTCGCTACATTCCACTCTGTTTCACCATGCCTTGTTACATATATAGTTGTTTTCATTTCTTACTCCCCCTCACCATGTTGGTCGTAATTCCCACGGTTCAACTCTCCCTACAATCCACTCCGCTCGTTTACTTTCAATCCCTTTTATAACTCCATCAGCTATCTCTTCATGAGTAAGCCATCTTCCATATGTATCTTCTAAAATAAAACCTAAAATAATTCTATAATAAATACATCGCGTACTCCCTATTTTTTGTGCAGGCATACGTGATGCTTTACTACCTAAAATATGAAATAAACTATATGTTTTAGACGACAAATCTAGTTCTTTACAAATATTTGATAGTGCATGCTTTGCACTTGTGTGTACCCATGCAACAACTAATGTGATCGGGCCATTTTTCTTAATTGTACTTTTAATAGCTAGCTTTACATCTTCATCATTATGATAATCTAACGAAAGGCATGTAATATTTTCTGGTGCAGAACTCATTCGCTTAACATTTTCTAAATTCACTTCATCTCGCCCGATAATAGAAACATAAAATCCTTTCTCACAAAGCCACATAGAAACTTTCTTTAGCATTCCTGTTCCACCAATTACAAGTGCATGCAAATGCTATCCCTCCCTAATAAAATGTCATATGAGGTTTCTCATCTCTATAATAATTTAAACGGTCTTGCAGTGTCCCTGAGTGAAACTCAAATTTATGACCGTCAGGATCAACAAAGTATATAGATTCGCAATCTCTTACATCACGTTCTCTTCCTTGTAAAATATGAACATCATTTTCTTCTAATCGCTGTATTAGACATTTAAAGTCTTCTTGTTCAACAGAAAATGCAATGTGCGTATAAGATTGATGAATCTCATTTCTCGGAATATGCGTCTCTTCATTAAGCGCTATCCATACTCCACATATGTTAAAATAAGCCAATTTTCTTCCTTTAACTAATAATTCTCCTTCTAATACTTTTTCATAAAACATAATAGAGTTTTCTAAATTAGATACCGAAAAACAAATATGATTGATTCCCCTTAACAACTATAATTCCTCCTTATACAAATAAAAGATGAGCGAAAATTCACTCATCTTTTATTATACTATTTTTTTGTAATATATGCCCATTTATAACTGAAGTCCCCGCCAAACGTATGGTTAGCAATGCCTTTTACAAACGGCTTCTCTAAATAAGCTGTACTTTGTTGGTACGTAGGAGAAATTGCTGCGTCTTGACCAATTAAGATTTTTTCAGCTTCCGCAAGTGCATTCCAGCGTGCTTTATCATCTTTTAATAGCTCTCCTTTTGATTTCGCTACTAAATCATCATACTTCGGATTAGAATAATCCATTTCATTAAATGAGCTTCCAGTAACAAACATATCAATATAAGTCATTGGATCCGGATAATCAGGACTCCATGCAGATAATGAGAATTCATATTGGAATTTCTTTTCTAAATCTAGCTTCTGCTTGTATGGTTGCTGTTTCAAATTCACTTTAATACCAGGCAAGTTTTTCTCTAGTTCTTCCTTAATAAAGTCGCCTACTTTTTTACGGCTACCGTTATCATCGTTTAGTAATTCAACCGTAATTGTATCTTGCCCAAGCTCTTTCTTCGCTTCTTCCCATAATTTTTTGGCTTTCTCTGCGTTATCTTTACTATCACGGAAGTTTTTATTTACAGAGCGGAAATCTTTTCCATCCGGACCTGTCGTGAATTTTTCAGGTACTAAGAAATATGCTGGCAATGAACCGTCATTTAAAATGACATCAGCAATTCCTTTTTTATCGTATGCTAAATCAATCGCTTCACGTACTTTTTGGTTTTTAAATGTTGCATTTTTTTGGTTAAAACGTAAGAAATATATGCGTGGATCTAACTTCGTTTTAAATTCATCTGGCTTATTCTTTTTATATTTATCAACAAATTCAGAAGTTAAAATAACTCGATCTGCTTGATCACTATCATATAAATTTACTCCCGTGCTTGTTTCCTTCACAATACTTACATTAATTTCGTCTAACTTTACAGTATCTTTATCCCAATAATTAGGATTTTTCTTTAACTGATAATTTTGTTCATGTTTCCATTGACTCATTGTAAATGGTCCATTATATACTAATTTATCTGCTTCTAATCCGTATTTATCTCCTTGCTCTTTCACATATTTTTCATTTAATGGGAAAAATGTAGGGAACGACGTAAGCTCAAGAAAATAAGGTGCTGGTTGCTCTAATTCTACTACCAACGTTTTATCATCCTTCGCTTTAACACCCAATTGATCTGCTGGTAATTCACCTTTATTTACTTTCTGTGCATTTTTCACATCAAATAAAATGAATGCATATTCTGCCGCTATTGCTTTATCTAATGTACGTTGCCATGCATATACAAAATCTTGTGCTCGAACTGGATCACCATTTGACCATTTCGCATCACGTAATTCAAATGTATATGTCTTTTTATCTTCACTAATCTTCACATCTTTTGCCATACCTGGTGTTGGTTTATTATCTTTATCTAGACGATATAAACCTTCCATTGCATTTACAAATACACGGAAAGATACAGAATCCGTTGATTTAGATGTATCCATTGAAGGAATTTCAGCTGTTTCTAGCAAATTTAAAACTTGTTTATCAGCCATTCCCTTATTCGATTCTTTCTTCGTTGTCGAAGCCTTCTCACCATTCCCACATCCTGCAACCAATACACTCGTCGTTAACGCAAGTGCAGCAATTGTTGTTGTCTTTCTCTTCATTCTTCCTTCCCCCAATCTATATGTATAAGTTAAATCCTATATAATATATTTCATTATACAAAAGATTCTGATTATTTTAAATATTTATTTTAACAAACATAGAAAAAAGCGATCGGAAATTTCTTTCCAGCCGCTTTCTTGAATAGCATTTACTTGTAATCCATCCTCTATATCAAATGGATTTTGAACTTTAAATATTTCTTCCATCAGCTTCAAAAACTCTTCTTCAGTTTTAGATTCACCATTAACCATAAGTGAGTATGGTTCCACTTCACCTAATTTATAATCGACAACAAATTGAATCTTCACCTTTTGTCTTGGCGTTCCGGTGTTATATCCTTGGAATTCTACTAATTCTAACCCTTCCGTTCCACGATAATATATCCAACCTGAATTTTGAAAATAATTTTCGAAAGATTCACCTATTGAAAAGAAAGGATATTCATAAAGCGAGCTTGTACGAACCTTTTGAATAACGTCTCGATCAGTCGGAAAAAAGAAATGACTAAAAAATATGCTAGCAACTGCTAAAATAGTAACAATTGTCGCTCCCATTTTGCTCGTTCCGCCGCTATCATTGATTAGATAGTTTTCAACTGATTTATCTTTTATTTCTCTTGCTTTTATTCGGTATATACGTCTTTCCGCAAATTGATAGTATAATCCATTTGCAAAAATCCCCATTCCAAACAGAATAAAAATGAGTAATAAAAACGTCAAAGGCACCATATTAATGATTGGCAACGCTACATTAAATCCCATATAGTACGAAAATGCATCACAAGCTACTAATAACAGCATAAATAAAGCAGCTGGTATATAATATTTACGATATCCTAGCCAGCCTATATTGAAAATTGCAGCCCAACCATTCCAACTCCACCTAGCAATCCGCTTATTCTCAAGTTCCCATTTCCTTTTGTAATACGGATATTGTCTCCCTACATATACTTCTAGTTCTTTATCTATTAACGAGCTACCTTCCTCTTGTTCATTATCCAAGTTTCGCTGACAACTTGCACAATTTAACTGTTCCTCCTCGCAAGGTTGCCCACAATTTATACATTTCAAAACAATCCCTCTTCCCATCCATACGTCATTTCAAAATACCTTCGTGTTTTAATAACCACTCTTTCCTCCATAAACCACCAGCATATCCAACAAGCTTTCCACTCTTTCCTATTACACGGTGACATGGAACAATTATTGAAATTGGATTTCGACTATTTGCCCCTCCTATTGCCCGTACAGCTTTTATATTTCCAACTTTCTCTGCAATATCTAAATATGAAGCACTTACGCCGTATGGAATAGTATAAAGTGCATCCCATACATTTTTTTGAAATGCTGTTCCCTCCGCAGACAGCGGGACCGTAAACTCTTTTCTTTTCTTTTCCCTTTAAAATATTCATCTAACTCATTTATACATTGTTCTATCATTTCATTTTTATTTTCTTCTTGTCGTTCATCAACAAATATAACAGACGTAATTCCTTCTTGATTCGCTGTAATTTCAAGCAAACCTACTTCGCTTTCATAATAAGCCTGGTACATATGCCATCCTCCAATTCAGTTCATATTAGTCATTGTAACACGAATATACAAAATTTTTCGTATAAGCGTTTTATTAGAGAAACAAAAAAGAGAATGGTAAAATATAAGAAAATTCAATCAAGGAGGCTATTTGATGAATTCCAAGCTTTTTTCACCTTATACAATTAAGAACGTTACACTAAAAAATCGTATCGTTATGTCGCCTATGTGTATGTATTCATCGGGGAATGAGGATGGCAGCGTTACGAATTTTCATCTCATTCATTATGGAACTCGCGCTGCTGGCCAAGTAGGTTTAGTTATGGTTGAAGCAACTGCGGTGTTAGCTGAAGGACGAATTTCTAACAAAGATTTAGGTATTTGGGATGACAACCTAATTGAAGGCTTACATAAAACGACTACTTTTATACATGATAACGGCGCAAAAGCTGCCATTCAACTCGCTCACGCCGGAAGAAAAGCAGAATTAGAAACAGATGCGTTAGCTCCTTCAGCCATTCCATTTAATGAAACAATGAAAATGCCAATAGAAATGAGCAAACACCAAATTAAAAATACTGTATTAGCTTTTCAGCAAGCTGCAGTACGATCAAAACAAGCTGGATTTGATGTTATTGAAATACACGGTGCTCACGGTTATCTTATTAATGAATTTCTTTCTCCGCTTTCCAATAAGCGGACTGATGAATATGGTGGTTCACCTGAAAACCGCTATCGTTTCTTACGCGAAATCATTGACTCGATAAATGAAGTTTGGAACGGACCGTTATTTGTCCGTATTTCAGCAAATGATTATCATCCTGAAGGGTTAACAGTTCAAGATTATGTTCAGTATACAAAATGGATGAAAGAACAAGGAGTAGATTTAATCGATTGTAGCTCTGGAGCTGTTGTCCCTGCACGCATCGATGTTTATCCTGGGTATCAAGTACAATATGCTAAACATATTAAAGAGCATGCTAACATTGCAACTGGTGCAGTGGGATTGATTACGACTGGGTCACAAGCAGAGCAAATTTTAAATAATAACGAAGCAGATTTAATTTTCATCGGACGTGAATTACTTCGCAATCCGTACTTCCCAAGAATAGCGGCCAATGAACTTGGCTTTGAATTGCAAGAACCTCACCAATATAAGCGAGCACCAGGAAAAATTCATACGAATAAATAAAACCGAGAAGTCATTCTTCTCGGTTTTATTTATTCTATCGTTGTAATTTCATTTGAATTATAAGTATGGATACCCGATTCTTCTCGCAGCGCGGTTATATACATACCTTTCGCCACATCTTTAGCTGAAATTGGTTTATACTTTTTGAAAGCCCCTTTAAAAATAAAAGGAATAATACGAGATAACTTTTCAGCCATTCGTTCGCCGAAACGAAATTCTTGTCGGTTTCCTACTAATAATGATGGTCTAAAAATGTGAATACCACCGATTACTAACTTTTGCAATTCTTCTTCCATTTTTCCTTTCACTTGTGAATAAAAGAAAAATGATTTAGGATTCGCTCCCATAGAAGACACAACAAGGAAATTTTGCACCCCTTGTTTTTCAGCTAAACAAGCAGCTCGTAACGTATATTCATAATCTACTTTTTTAAAATTTGCTTTTGTTTTTGCTTTTTTTATTGTTGTTCCTAAGCAACTAAAAACATCATCCACAGCAAAGAACTCTTTATATTCCTCTAATACCGAAAAATCAACTTGTTTCTGCTGTAACTTCTCATGTTGAAATTGCATTGGCTCTCTTACAAAAATAGTAACCGAATCGTAGTAATCTGATTCAAGTAATAGACGCGTTATCTCTTGTCCAACTAAACCACTTGCACCAAGTATTAACGCTGTTCGCTTATTCATATATGCATATACCTCTTATTTTACTTTTCTCTCCTTCAGTAAAATACAACCTTTAGGAGTTTCCTGCTCTTATTTTACCACAAGTAAAACACTATGCGTACGCATAGTGCTTTACTCACTCTTTTTTCTCATCTCTCTCTTGTAATTTCGTTATTGTTGTAGCGTCCCCTAAATTACTTATTAATCTTCTTAAAAAAATTAATACGAAAGATAATGGCAATACTACCGCTAATATTAATAAAATAGCTTCCATTAAGTAACCCAAGCGCTCATCCCCCTCTTTACCTCCTTTTCAATATATGAAAACAGCGTTGTCACATATGCATGCATTTGCAAAAATAATACACCTTTATTTGACAACTTTATAACAAAACAAATCGGAATGATTATTATTTATTGCAACTTTATTAAAGATGTATTATACTAAGTTCGCAAACTAAAACGTAATTATTCCGTTTTGTATTAAAATGATATTTTTCTTCTATAATTGGGGAAAATATATCCGTAAAAAAGAAAAGAGGAGAACTTCATGCCTAAAAGATTGACTATATTTTCATTCTTACTTATTTTTACCTTAATTTTCGCTGGCTGCTCAAATAAAAAAGAAAGTAATGCCAAGAAAGATGGAAAGCTAACAGTTTATACAACGATTTTCCCACTTGCTGATTTCGCAAAGAAAATCGGTGGCGACTATGTAAATGTTGAAGCAATTTACCCACCTGGTGCAGATTCACATACATTTGAACCAAGTCAAAAACAAACAGTACAAGTTGCAAAAGCCAATTTATTCGTTTATAACGGCGCTGAATTAGAACCATTTGCTGAAAAAATGGAAAAAACATTACAAAAAGAAAATGTTAAAATTGTAAATGCATCTAAAGGTATTGAGCTTCGTGCTTCTACTGAAGAAGAGCATCATGATCATGGAGATGGCCATAAAGAAGATGAACACCATCACGATAAAGACCCGCATATTTGGTTAGACCCTACTCTAGCAATGAAACAGGCAGAAAAAATTAAAAATGCACTTGTAGAATTACAACCTGAACATAAACAAGAATTCGAAAAAAACTTCGCAGCACTTCAAACTAAATTTACTGATTTAGACGATCAATTTAAGGCAGCTGTAGCGAACGCAAAAACGAAAGAAATTTTAGTTTCTCATGCTGCCTATGGTTACTGGGAACAACGATACGGCCTAAAACAAATTCCTATCGCTGGAATTTCAGCTTCTGATGAACCATCTCAAAAACAGCTTGCTGACATTACAAAAACAGTAAAAGAACATAATCTAAAATATATTTTATTCGAAACGTTCTCTACTCCAAAAGTAGCATCTGTTATTCAAAAAGAAACTGGTACAAAAGTTTTACGCTTAAATCACTTAGCTACTGTTTCTGAAGATGATGCAAAAAATAATAAAGATTACTTCACTTTAATGGAAGAAAACGTAAACACATTGAAAGAAGCAACAAACTAATCCATTATATTTTCTAGGCAGCTGAATCTAGTATTCAGCTGCCTTTTTATGTATTTATCCTTGACTTGACCAAAATAACAAGTAAAATTATCCATATTAGCTTTAAAGCTATATTAATTTAGAAGGTGAGTTGGAATTATGAATCTTCACATTTGTGAAGTAACAGCAAAAAATTGGCGTTCAGTAGTTGCTTTAGACGTCGCAAAAGATCAGCAACAATTTATTGAAAGTAACGCGTTTTCTTTAGCAGAATCATTATATGAAGGAAACGGAACGTCAGTAGGTTTATATGATGGAGAAACACTTGTAGGTTATGCAATGTATGGATGGTATTCAGTAAAACATAAAAGTGTATGGCTCGATCGCTTTATGATTGACCAACAATATCAAGGAAAAGGATACGCAAAACGTTTCCTTCGCTTACTCATTCAATTCTTACAAGAAAAATTTGAATGCAAAATAATTTACTTAAGTTTACATCCAGACAACAAACTTGCAATGGGACTGTATGAATCATTTGGTTTCCGCTTAAATGGTGATATTGATGATGAAGGTCCAGTTGTAGGTGTTGTAATGGAGTTACTAATAGACGAAAATACAAGCCTGTGAAAACAGGCTTTTTATTATACATGTATCAATTTTTAATTTCTTTCCCTTATTTAATTCTGTTTTGTAATCTAATAGAATGCTCATAAAAATAAGCCTGCAATTTACGCAGACTTATTTCACACACTCTTCAAAATGTTCTTGGAACCACTCTTTATTAATATCTCTTCCGATGAAAACTACTTCACTTACTCGCTCTTCGCCCTCTTGCCACTCTCTATCGTACGAAGCGGCAAATAACGTATGTACACCTTGGAAAACGATACGTTTATCTACTCCGTCTATCGATAAAATTCCTTTGTAACGATATAAATATTCCCCTAGCTCTTGAACGACAGCTGACATCCACTCATTAAGCTTTTGTAAATCCAGCGGACGTTCTTCACGTAATACAAATGATTTCACACCTTCTAAGTGATTATGTTCTTTATGAGGGTAAATTTGCAACGTATCTTTCGTTTTAAACGTTTGGATTTGTAATAAAGATGGTATATCTACCTCACAGTTAGTCGCCTCAATTAACTTTGCAGTCGGGTTAATTCCTTGAATTTCATGCAAGAGATTTTCTTTCTCACTCTCTTCAATTAAATCTAATTTATTTACTAAAACGACATCCGCAAACGCAATTTGCTCTTTTGCCTCTAATCCTTTTTCAAAATGTTTATGTATATGATAACTATCTACCACCGTTACAACACCGTTAATTTGGTATGCAGATTGAATGACTGGATCTAAAAAGAATGTTTGAATAATCGGCCCTGGATTTGCAAGTCCAGTCGTTTCAATTACTAAACCATCAAAATCCATTTTCCCTTCTGCTTTTACGTCCAGTAACTGTTTTAAAGCAACAAGTAAATCTTCACGTACAGTACAGCATAAACAGCCATTTGTCATTTCCATAATTTCTTCTTCTACATTCATAATCAACTGATTATCAATGCCAATTTGCCCTATTTCATTTACAATCACCGCTAATTTCTTACCGTGATTTTCTGATAAAATACGATTTAATAAAGTCGTTTTCCCTGATCCAAGAAAACCAGTTAATATTGTTACTGGAATCATTTCGTACCTCTCCTTATAGCTATATGTTTCTACATTATAGCATATAGAGAAAATCATTTTTGTAGCAAAACATATTTATTGTCTGTACACCTAATTAACTATATAATAACATGTAGTAAGAAAGCCTTTTCAAAACATTATTATTCATCAAGGGGGTACTTATAATGGAGCGAGTTCAAATGGCTGAAACGCTAGAATTTTCTCGTATTATTCAAGGATTTTGGCGTTTAGCAGAATGGAATATGACGAAACAAGAATTACTTTCTTTCATTGAAGATTGTATGGATATGGGAATTACTACTTTTGATCACGCTGATATTTACGGCGGATATACGTGTGAAGGTTTATTTGGCGAAGCTTTACAATTAAAGCCTTCCTTACGAGAAAACATGCAAATTATTACAAAGTGTGGAATCGCTCCCCCATCACCGAAATTTCCAGAGCGATATGTTGCTCACTACAATACTAGTGCAGAGCATATTATGCAAAGTGTAGAAGCATCACTTAAAAATTTACATACAAATTATATTGACGTATTACTTATTCATCGTCCCGATCCTTTTATGGATCCAAATGAAGTGGCAAAAGCATTTTCACAATTAAAACAAGAAGGAAAAGTTCGTCACTTCGGTGTATCTAACTTCTTACCTTCACAATTTAATATGTTAAGTTCGTACTTAGATTTCCCGCTTATTACGAACCAGATTGAAGTTTCTGCATTGCAGCTTGAGCATTTTGAAAAAGGGACAATTGATTTATGCCAAGAAAAACGAATCAATCCAATGATTTGGTCACCTCTTGCTGGTGGGGAAATCTTTACTGGTCAATCAGAACGCGCCGTACGTGTACGTGAAACTATGCAAAAAGTTGCTACTGAGCTAGGTGTTTCTAGTATCGATACGGTTATGTATGCTTGGTTACTTGCTCATCCAGCTAATATGATGCCAATCGTTGGCTCTGGTAAATTAGATCGCGTAAAAACGGCTGCTCTTGCTACAAACGTTAACTTAGACCGTCAACAATGGTTTACAATTTTCGAAAGCTCTAATGGGCATCCTGTACCATAATGCATAAAAAGAAGAGCTGTTTTCTTACAGCTCTTCTTTTTCATATGTATTTCTAGTCATGGAAAATACACACATATCCCTTAATCCGTTTCCATCTACCGCAACACTCGCACTTTCTAACGTACCTTCTAACTTAAAGCCTAATTTCTCAGGTATCGCTCTACTCTTCTTATTTAAAGAATCACAACGAATTTCTACACGGTTTGCTTTCAATTCAGAAAAAGCGTAATCCGTTATACCTTTCGCAGCCTCTACCATATAGCCTTTTCCGCTAAACCTTGTATCAATCCAATATCCGATTTCAAATTGAGGTATATCCCAATTAATACGATGTAATCCGGCTGAAGCAATAAATTCACCTGTTTCTTTCGAAAATACTAGTAATCTTAAATCCTCACGTTGCAAAAATTGAATATGTGATTTTCTAATACTTTCTTCTATTTCTTGCTCTGTTTGCTCTTTTTGTGCAAACACCATCCAAGGTTTTAGTTCTTGTATTGAAGCCTGAATTGCATCATATACAACTTTACCATCTCCTGGTTTCGGCATTCGAATAAAAAGCCTGTCAGTATAAAATTCAGAAGGAAAATCGAATAATAACGGATTCACTGTAAACACTCCCCATAATTCTTTTATATATAATAATATCCATCTCAAGTTATATAGTAAAGAATTTTCTGAATCGAAAACCTTTTACTCATTCACTTCCGCCGCTACACGAATTCCAGATTCAATCGCACCTTGAATCCATCCGTGATATAGCGTTGTATGATCTCCAGCGAAGAATATTCTCCCCTCTGGTTTGACAATCGCTGGTTGCAGCTCAGATTCTTGACCTGCTTGAAAAAGTGCAAATCCTCCAAGCGCATACGGATCCAATGTCCAGCTTTTTGATATTCCAGATATGAACTCATCATACACTTGACCACCTAATATTGTTGCTAAGTTGTGTAATGCGTAATAAATACGATCACCTTTTGATAAACCATCCCATAACAATGCGTCATAAGACCATGTATAGCTACCTAACATCATAGCCGGTCCTTTCTCACCAATTCCATAACTTGGATAATAGCCATAACGAATTGGCAAATCTGTTATAATTCTGCCACCTAATTGTCCTTGTTCTTCCCAAAATCGGCTTTTAAATTGAATTCCTATTTTCGTCGCAGGCATATAATGTAATTCACGAATTGCTTTCCATTTTTCATGAGATATAGAATCAAACGGATCTACTTCTACAAAACGCATTGTCGAAAACGGAATGGTAACAATAACTAAATCTCCTGTAATACTGCTATATTCAAAAGTTTCCTCGTTCCGATAGAAAGCTGTCACACCATTATCGTGTTGATGTAGCTTCATTAATTTTTGATTATATATAATATTCTCTTCTAATTGCGGTAAAAATGACTTTGGCAATCTATCGTTCCCGCCCACAATTTCACAAAATCCGCTCTCCTCTTGCATAATGTATAGAAAGCGTAAAGTCTCTACAAACGATCGTTCCAAAAAACCTTCTAAATCTAATAGAACACCAATCATCTCAATTGTTACTGGCGAAAAGTAAGTATTATACTGATAAGGGTGATACTTCAAAAATTGTCCTGTGGAATATCTCCCAAAATCCTTCACTACAACATCCCAATTTTTCTCTGGATTTCTTTTAATAAAATTTATTATCGGCTGTACTGCTAATAACAATAGTTCTTCAGACGTTTTTCCCACTTCATTCATTTCCACAGGATACCTTAAAATATTTGGATCCTTTTCATATTGTTTCAACGTCGTTTTCCGTCCATTTACGTATATAATATCCGTCTCATTTCTATTAATAAAAGGACCCACCTGTAGCCCAAATTTTCTTATATACGCCATCGTTAATGTATGCGAATACGGAATTCTCATTGCTCCGACATCTAAATATAATCCGGTATCTTCCATTCTAACCGTTTCTATACGGCCACCTACCCGGTTGTTTGCTTCAAAAATTTTCACATCATGTCCTGCAGCCTTTAATAAAGATGCTGAAACTAATCCAGCCATACCAGCTCCCACTACAATAATTTGTTTTGGATTTATCGTCTTCTTCAATCCTTTATCTATAACTTTTAACGCTTCATCCATTTCAGTGTTATACATTATATCTTTCTGCACAATTCCACCCCTTACTTCATCAAATAGACGTTAGTGGTTTAGTGCATTTTATTCATAAATCTCCATAAACATAACACCATTGCAATTTGAATATTCACTAAAAGTACATAAGAGACAGATTTCATATTTCTTTATGCTTCGTATAATATAGCAATCGCAACGAAGGAGTGACTAAAAAATGAAACATACTTATGATTACCACGCTACAAAAAAGCATTTAGAATTAAAGAAACAAAACTTATGTAAAAAACTTAGCAATATGACACTATCTGAAAAAGAACGTGAACAGCTAAAATGTGAAGTTGACAACTATGAATATATTTTAAATCTGGTTGAAATGAATCATTATGAACGCGGATTTTCTCATTAAAAGCGGAAATAGGATTATCCACTTTTCATTTTGAGCATTTCACTACGCATTTTTCATAAGTAAATATATAATAGGATGTACATTAAGATTGAGAGGTATATTCTATGATCAAGTTAAGTGTATTAGACCAATCACCTATTTCAGATGGTAGCACAGCAGCCCAAGCTTTTTCACATACAGTTACGCTTGCACAAGAAGTTGAAAAACTCGGATTCACACGTTTTTGGGTATCCGAACATCATAATTCCGTAAGCTTAGCTGGTTCAAGTCCAGAAATACTTATTTCTCATATTGCCGCAAAAACGGATCGTATTAGAGTCGGTTCAGGTGGTGTTATGTTACCACATTATAGCCCATATAAAGTTGCTGAGAATTTCCGTGTTCTAGAAGCACTGTATCCGAACCGCATCGATCTCGGTGTTGGTAGAGCTCCTGGTGGTATGCCAATAGCAACTCGCGCACTTCAAGAAGGGAAAATGGTCTCACTTGATCAATATCCAGAACAAATTGCAGACGTTGCAATGTACTTACATGATCAAATACCAGAAAACCATCACTATGCAAACTTAAAAGCCACTCCAGTTATCCCAACATCTCCTGAAATGTGGATGCTCGGTTCTAGCGGAGAGAGCGCTAAAATTGCTGCAAACAATGGAGCTTCTTTCGCATTTGCACAATTTATTAATGGCTTCGGAGGCCCTGAAGTTATGAGGGCTTACCAAGAACAATATCAGCCTTCATTTTTAGGAGATAAGCCTAATTCAATCGTTGCCATCTTTGTTATATGCGGAGAAACAAATGAAGAAGCGGAAAAAATTGCTTCTAGTTTAGATTTATCAATCTTATTATTAGAGCAAGGAAAACGAACTACTGGTACACCTTCTATTGAAACTGCTCAAAATTATTCATACAGTGCTTATGATTTATTCCGTATAAAAGAAAATCGTCAACGTATGATTGTTGGTGATCCGTCTTCTGTAAAAGAAAAAATAATAAACTTAAGCAAAGCATACAATACTGACGAATTTATGATTGTCACGATTACTCATCAATTTGAACATAAATTAAAGTCTTATCGCTTACTAGCAAATGCTTTTAATTTATAACTCTAAAAAGAGATGCATCACATATGATGCATCTCTTTTTCTTACTACTTATTGTTTTTATTTCCTATATATTCAATAGCTTCTTTTAATAGCTCATCAAAGTTAATAGGATAATCATGATTTAAGTTAGGCACAACTTTATACTTATGTTCTATATTCTTATCTCTTAATAATCGTACAAATTGCTGCGTGGATTCGAAACAATCTCCATCTTGATCCCCGCATACTATATATCCTTTTATATGTTTATCCTGCAGCACTCTTAGCAACTCATCCCATTCTTCAATCTCGGGAAGCCACGGTGCTATAAAAACAAAACCATCCACATCTATATCTTTTTGCAAAATCGTATATAAAGCTACTCTTGCCCCTGCAGAAAAACCACCAATTATTACATTTTCTACTGTATGATTTTCTATAAACTTATTGTAATGCTCTTTTAATTCTTCTTTCCCTCTCTCTATATCATCCCAAACAAATCCATCTGAAAACTGAATTTGTGAAGACTGTGGTAAAGCTAACGTGTAATCTTGTGTCAAAACTGATTTCCAATATGGCTCTACTATTTGAATATTTTCTTGGTCACCATGTAATGTAAGTAGTAGATTCCCCTCTTTCTTGCTGTATATATATTTCACATCTGGTCTTTCCTTTTTATGTGCTAATTCTTCTCTTTCTTTACATAATTGCACCATTGTATGAAATTCTTCAAATTTATGTAGTGATTTTAAATCTTCGTCGGAAATTAAATATTCATTTCCATACCAGAATCCCTTTTCTATAATGGCCTCCCTCATTAAATGTAATGCTTCTTTTTCAAGTCCTGATGCACTTGCGAGCGCATACTTAAAATTATATATTTGCGCCTCATTCCCTATTACACCTGTAGCGTTTTCCATTATATAATTGTACGCTTCAAAACTTCCTTTATTTGCATAACAACGTAACGTTTCATTTAATAATTGAATGTAAGTCATACTATTTTTCATGTACCAATTCCCCCGAAACTTTTTATAATATTTATTTTGCGAATCTTTATACCACTTTGTGAAGATTTTATATAACTCGCCCTAGCAATATCTTATTCTCCGAATGATACTTAATAGTTATCCTTCCCTGTCCAATACATTTAATATAAATATTAATAAACTGAAAAGTCAATATTTTAACAAACAAAAAAAGACAACAATATATGTATTGTTGTTTTCATTACGTTTACCCGCTCTTTTGTTTTTTTCTATCTGGTTTACTTGAAACTAAATAATGTTTTTCTGAAATATATAAGTCTCTTTTTAAGCTACGATTTAAGTAAGGTCCTAGTTTCATTCCGCATATGAGGCGATCTTCGCTACCTTCAACAATTGGGAACATTTCTTTTTCTGTTACGTATTGATCTACTGCCTTTTGTACGACATCAATTTCTTTCACTAGGTTTAAATTTTCTGCTGTATGTTCAAATACCTCAAGCGTTTCCTTCGTTATGAGAAAATCATTTGTTGGAAATGCAGGTAAATACGGTTTTAACAAATCATAATTTACTGTATAATCTTCATTTACTAATACTGTATAAACGATATTAGCATTCGTTTCTAAAAACTGAGCCATCGCTTGTTCTAATTCATCTTTCGTAATTTCCCGCTCTTCTTTTCCAGTTCTGAAAAAGCGAAACATCGCATCGCCTCCTTTTTACTATATTATAGCATAAAAGAAAACTGAAAAATCATAAAAAAACCCATTGAAATAATTTTTCAATGGGTTTCTTTATATTTTTTATCGTTATTTTAAGAATGCACTTAGCATCCATACATGTTGTTCTAATGTTGTATGAATTGCTAACAGCATGTCAGCTGATGTTTCATCGCCAGCTTCGCCCGCAACTTCCATACCTTCTTTTAATTCTTGAATAAGTGCAGAATAATCATTCACTAATGTTTGCACCATTTCTTCTGCAGATTCTTTGCTTGTCCCTTCGCTGACACTAGATGTTGCGAGATATTCTTTCATTGTCGCTAATGGTTTACCTTCTAAAGCTAAAATACGTTCTGCTAACTCATCAATATACGTTCCAGCTTCATTATAAAACTCTTCAAATTTCTCATGTAATGTAAAGAAGTGTGGCCCTGTCACATACCAATGATAATTATGTAGTTTCACATATAACACATTCCAGTTTGCTACCTGCTTGTTTAATACTTCAACAACATTTGTTTTCGTACCCATACAATCCACTCCTCTTATCATTTTGTAATGTTTATCTTTTAATAACCTAATTACATTTTACCATACATTCCCTTTCCTTTCGAACAATCGGCTTATATGTAACAAAGTTTTAACACCTTTAATACTTCCCTAATATCATTTAATTCATGTATTTTTTCAAACACTTCATACGTCTAATTGTCCAAGCTCATACATATGCATAATAGTACATCAAGCTCATCATAGTAGAAAGAGGGATAACATGGACAATCAACAATGGCAAGTAGCAAAGAAAGTAGCTGCTACTTATATCGGAACTGTCGTTGGAGCTGGATTTGCTACTGGACGAGAAATTGTTGAATTTTTCACAGTGAATGGATTATACGGGACCATTGGCATATGTGTAAGTGGATTTTTTTTTATTTGGCTCGGCACAAAGATGATGTTACTTTCATCACAAATTGGGGCATTTTCAGCGCAAGAATTTAACAAATATTTATTTGGGGATGTATTTGGGAATGTTGTAAACACATTATTATTACTCGTTTTATTCGGCGTAACGAGCGTTATGTTATCAGGAGCTGGTGCAGTATTTGAAGAGCAACTTCGCTTACCAAGACAACTCGGTATTCTCATTACAGTTATCGCTTGTCTCATTATAAGTAGCCGCGGATTACAAGGTGTTTTTGAAGTAAATACACTTGTCGTACCTATTATGATGATTTTTATTATCGGACTTGCTATTACAACCTTTTTTCACAGCACACCTTCCATTAATAACACTATTCCTGCAGAGAGTTGGAATATGAAATGGATTACTAGCCCTATTACATATGTCGCCTTAAATCTTTCTCTCGCCCAAAGTGTTCTCGTCCCATTAGCCAGTGAAGTAAAGGATCGAAAAGCCATTTTTTGGGGTGGGATTTTAGGTGGTGCTGGACTTTCTTTAATTTTATTATGCAGCCATTTAGCAATCTTATCAGTCGATCAATTTTATCAATATAACATCCCAATGGCTGAAGTCATAAGAAGATTTAATGCAACTTTTCACTTCTTCTTCGTTCTCATTATTTTCGGTGAAGTTTTCACAACTTTAGTTGGTAATGTGTTCGGTATGACAAAACAGATGCAATCTATTACTGGGTGGAAAAATCACAATATTATTTTCTTCATTTTACTAATTAGTTATTGCTTTAGTTACATCGGTTACAGTGACTTACTTCACATTCTATATCCTATCATCGGATGGGTAAGTATTGTTATACTTCCAATCATTGCGTTTAAACAACTTCAAAAAACATAAAAAAGCATCCATGTTATTGGATGCTTTTTTATGCTCATTCACAATCATCACATACTTCCCAGTACGGCCCCATTTCTAATGCTAAATATGGCTTTAACTGCAACCGAATCATTCGACTAGGCATGCGCTCTAAAACAAATTGGATACCTTCTTCATCTTCGTCTAATTCAACTTTTGAAATCGCAATTCTTTGCATAGTCGTAATGGGAATTCCATCTTTATATAAAGTGATTTTCACCTCATCGTATTCATTAAAATACAATTCGACACTCATTTGATTTTTCAGTATTTCATCAACAATTTTAAATGTATTATTTTGTTCTTGGATTATATATTTCCATCCGCCTCTATCTTCTTTCGGAGCTGTTTGAAATAATGTCTCCAAATCCTCGTATAGCATAAGATAACCCCTCTCTTACTAAAAAACGATGAGTATTTTATATACCCTTTATCTCTATCACTATCCATAGCTATTGTACCATATATCACCGTTCTTACCGTATTCATTTGCTTTATACATACTTATAAAATAACTAATTCTATCTCCATTATTATGTATATTACCTCATTACTCCATACACTCTTACAAGTTCAAATAACGTAAGACTTTAATCCATACAAATATTGTCTACTCTCCGCTTTTATTAGCTCACAACATTCACATTTTTACATATAGTAAGACTACCACAAATAAAAAAGGAGAGTGACTTATACCACTCCCCTTAAAAGAACTTCCCTATAGCTGCTAAAACTAATACGATTATTAAAATTGCAAATAATAATGAGACAATGAAACTAAAAATAGGTAACGCTTTCTTTTCATTCTTCTTAAATAGTAACTTTAAACTAAGAAAAATATTTACTGGTACAAGTATAAAATAAAAATATTTAACAATTTGTACCGAGCTATTCGAAAGTGTTTTTAATATAAACACTTCAATTAGAAAAACAATAAAAAATGAAATACTTAGCCAAAATGAGACGTAACTAAGCCAAGAATGTCTTTTTGTCCCCCAATACACTCCCATAATACTCTCCTTTTATTTGTATTCTATACGTTAATAATTATACACAAAGCTAACAAATACCTCTATTTTTCGACAAACATTATGCAAAATGCCATTTTAAACGTCATAAAGGAAGTCTACATCCCTATTTGATTTTACACAATAAAACAGACTACCCTCTAGTGGCATAATGCTACTAGGGGATAGTCTGTTCTCTATTAAACTTTAAATCTGTCAATTAGTCCTTGTAACTCTTCAGCCATTTGAGATAACGTGCCCGCTGCGGATCCAATTTCCTCCATCGAAGCTAGCTGTTCTTCAGCTGAAGCCGCAACGTTTTGTGTGCTTGTCGCATTATTTTGCGCTGTCATTGCAATTTGTCCTACCGAAATAGATACTTCATTTGCCCCTTTTGACATTCCATTAGCCGTTTCAACCATCGTCTTAATTTGATTAGCTATTTCATTTGTAGATTGTAAAATTTCAGCAAAGTTTTGCTTCGTTTCATTTGCGATAACAAGTCCAGATTGAACTTCCTCATTTACATGATTCATAGATTTGACTGTCTTACCCATATCATCTTGTATTTCACATATTAATTTACTAATTTCACTAGAAGATACGCTAGACTGCTCTGCCAATTTACGTACTTCATCTGCAACAATTGCGAAACCTCTTCCATGCTCACCGGCTCTTGCGGCTTCAATCGCCGCATTTAAAGCTAGAAGGTTTGTTTGATCTGCAATATTTTGAATTACTTCTAAAATATCACCAATTTGTTTTGATTTATTATTTAGTAATTGTATAACTGCATCTGATTGTGACACAGATTCTGCAATAGACTGCATCTGGTTTACTGTTCTTCCTACTAGTTTCCCACCATCTTCTGCTTTTTCACGAGTATGTGCAGAAGCCGTATTAATAGATGATGAACTATTTGCTACATGCTGAATTCCTTCCGTTACATTAAACAGTAACATAGCGCCATTTTCTACGCTTGTTGTTTGCGTCGTTGCCCCACTTGATATTTCATCCATTGCGATTGTGATTTGCTCAGTCGCTTCACTTGCTTGCCTTACACTTGCAGTTAGCTCTTCTGATGCCGCTGCAACATGCCCAGCTGAATCGTTAATTCTTCCGATTAACGTCCGTAACGAATTCGTCATCTCATTAAATCCTTTAGCAAGTTGGCCGATTTCATCATTAGAATGAATTTCAATTGTTTGCGTTAAATCCCCTTCACTTATTTCTTTAGAGGTAACAACTAATCTCTTTAAAGGCTTCGTAATTGAAAGTGTTACAAAATAAATAAGTGCTCCACCTATTACTAATGAGATAAGCATAACAATTAACATATTATAAAATACAGGTTGAGCAGCTTCAATTACTTCACTTGAGTACATAGTCCCACCAATTTTCCAACCTGTTTTTACATTTGTAGCAAATACCATATTCTTTTCACTACCGCCATAAGAATATGAAAAAGCACCGTGATTATCTTCATAAATTTTCTTTGCCCAAGAATCAGCCGCTTTTTCCCCTGATTTTTCTTGTGGATGAGCAATTATTTTTTGCTTTCCATCTAAAATGAAGGCATATCCTTTTTTACCAATATTAATTAACTTTGATGTTTTTAATAAATTATCTAAACTTAAATCTAGCGCAACAACCCCATTTTTATCTTCTGTTTGTTTTGCGATTGTTACGACAATATGTCCATTTCCTTTTGCCTTATATGGCTCAGTAACAACAATACCACCTTGTTTTGCAACCGCATCTTTATACCAAGAACGCTCTGTTGGATCATAGTCTGCTGCCATTTGTATATTTGGTTCTTGTACAAATTTTTTATCATTTCCGGCAACATATACTTGTTCAACATCTTTATTTAAATTTATATATTGAGATAACATTTTTCTTAATTCATCCTGATTATCTCCTTGATACATATTCCCCTGAATCACCCGTGCAAAATTATTCACATCATTAAATTTTGCATCAATCATTTGATTGATTAAATTATCCAGTATTTTTATATTGTCGTTGGCACTACTCTTAATTTGCGATTCAAAATTCTTTTTGGCTGTTTGATAAGACATGCCTCCGATAATAGACACAGCCGCAATTAAAATTACAAAGAATGAAATTAATAGCTTTTTTGCTACTTTCATATCACGAAACAAATTTAATAGTTTCCCCATTATGAACCTCCTAATTTTCAAATTTAAAAGTTAAATTGAGTTAATTATGAATATTTCCCAATCCCTAATTATTATTTTCATAACCTATTATGATGAATACTTTGTAAAGTTTAAACAATTAAGTTCCCTTTGTCTATATATATGAATAATATTATTATAAAATTTACAAATAGAAAAAACCAAAAGGGCACCCTTTGGTTTTTACATTTTTTTATGTTGTTTAGAAAGCTTTTTCCACTTATCACGCTCTGCTCTGGCAAGGATTACATCTTGTTTTCTCATAAAATACGCCAGTTCTCTTTGTAATTTTTTATAGCTTTTCAAACGATCTATCGTAATAAGTCCGTTATCAATTGCACTATGCACCGCGCATCCTGGTTCATTCTCATGCTTACAATCACGAAAACGGCATGTTGTCGCAAGTTTTTCAATATCAGAGAATGTTGTTTGAATCGCTTCGCTTCCTTCCCAAAGTTGCAATTCTCTCATGCCGGGCGTATCAATTACGAGAGCGCCACTTGGCAATTGAAATAACTCTCGATGCGTTGTCGTATGCCTCCCCCTACTATCCTCTTCACGTATATCTCCCGTTTTTGCTACCTCAATTCCTATTAGCGCATTTAACAAAGTTGACTTTCCTACCCCTGATGACCCAACTAAAGCAATTGTTTTCCCTGAAGAAACGAATTGTTTCAACGAATCAATACCTGTATGCTCTAAACTATCAACAACGAAAATAGGAACACCAATTGCTATAGCTTCCGTTTCTACAATTTTCTGTTCTACATCATTACATATACTACTCTTTGTTAAAACAATAACTGGCATAGCGCCACTTTCATACGCTAATAATAAATAACGTTCCATCCTTCTAACATTAAAATCATGATTAAGTGCATTCACTAAAAATAAATAATCTACATTTGCTGCTATTACTTGTTCTTCCGTTCGAGTACCAGCTTCTTGTCTAGAAAAAGAGCTTCTTCTCGGAAAAATACGATGAATGATAGCTTTCTTTTCATTCTCTATTTTCTTTATATACACCCAATCACCAACAGCTGGATAATCTCCCTTCGTTACTGCTTCATGCCGAAACTTTCCAGACAGTTCTGCCATATATTCACCATCATTACAAATAATTCGATATATATGCTTATGCTCAAGTAAAATACGCCCTACTTCAAAGTTCTCTACAGCTTGTTCCCCAAAAAAAGAATCCCAGCCATACGATTCTAAAATATTTTGATTCAAATTGATATCCTCCCTAGTTTAAGCTAAGTGGAAGGATAGTGCGCTCACTTATATCGTTTCGCCCTTTCCATCCACCTTTGTATTTGGTTTATTATTCATATAAGTTATTTTCGCCATAATACATCACCCCGTTCTTATTTTAATTACTCTCATTATATGGAATTCTCCTATAAAAAGCTACATCATTTAACGTAATTTTCAAATAACTCATTTTTGAGCATTCTAATTTGTCCTCGGTGACTAATTTCATCTTCTAGCACATGAAACCAAAGATAGTGCTGGTTATATACTACACCGTTAGGCCACTTTCTTTCTGACATGAGCCACTCATTACCTTGTTCACTTAAATACTTCAGAGATTCTTCTCGAACACTTTGTAGAAGTTGTACATAATACTGTATTTCATGACCACAGATCGCTCTACCTGCTTCCCCTAAATACAATGCATCTTCCCATATTTCTAATTCTTCTTTTGTAAAGTCACGATCTTGAAATGAAATAAGCTGATGAACTTTTTCAATAGCTGCTATATGCTTTAATAAGGCGCCAATTGAATTTCCGCTGCTCTGCATAATTAAATCTAATTGCTCAACTGATAAATTTTTTACTTCGCCTAATGTTACAGCTCTCGTATGCTCAAGCATGCTTACTAATTCCCCTATTTTTTTTGTATAACCATCTACACTTCTTATTCGATAATCTATATTCATATGACGCACCCCTTTCTGCATTCATATTATTGTAAAAATGATTCATATAATAGACTGAAATCTATCGAAATTTTCTGTTATAATTAAATTGAATACAAAATATACCCAAACAAACTTTCTCAATATGCTTATATGAAATATTAAAAGGAATCAATATAAAATAATCGAATCTTATTCACTAAAAGGAGTGGATTCGATGGAAATGTATCAATGGCTAACCGCTGTTCTCGTTGGTGGCATTACTGGCTTCGTTTCCCATCTAATCAATAACCAAGGTAAGTTATTGCTTCCACGCCGTTTGAAAACTTTTTTTCACTTTGGATTTTTAACTGATGTTTTTACCGGTAGCCTAGCTGCACTTCTTGGACTCGTTTTATTCGATGTCACCGCAATAAAAGAAATTATAAAAGTATCCATTGTAACTGCTATTTCCGGTCAAACTTTCTTACTACATCAAGCTCTTGGTGGCGAACAGGCTAAAAATACGCAAATTGGGAAAGCTGATGAGAAGATTCAAGAAATTGACAAATTATTGCGACGTTAGTGTATACTTTCTTTTAAAATTATTGTTATAATGAGAAATAAATATTTTCTATTGCGTCGTTTGTCAGGAGAAAGGGTGTTTCGTATGACAAAAAAGAAAATAGAAGATTTCTTAACAAACTCCGAAAAAGAGGAACTGCTAGAAAACTATAAATGTTTACGAGAAGCCCGCACAAAAAGCGAAGCTAACTATTTTGGTGAAGCAGTAAACCATCTATTAAATAAAGCAAAACAACGAATTATTAAAGATGCAGGTATACATGATGAAAATGCTGCAACTGTTCAATCAAAGAGAAAAGCACTGTTTTAGCTACATTAGCTAAAACAGTGCTTTTTATTACAACATTTTTCACATTACTTTCACATCTATTTCACAATTATAAGTACTCCTATATGTTAAACTAAGTATATCCTTTTCCGAGGAGCTATATGCCGATATATAAACCCCTATCTATATAGGGGTTTTTTATTTTCCCATAATTTTATTACAAATCCTTTTCAATCATACAGCTCAACGACGAATTATTAAAAATACAGCAACTATGCAATCAAAAAGCACCTTTTTAACTTATCCTAAAAAATTGTTTTTTGATTTACTAAAACTTTATGATGCAATTCCTTTTTCATTATCTTTACTAATGTTTTCACCTTTTCTAAACAGAAATAAAGCTACAACATATAATAACGCTGTAAAGCTACCTACTAGTATAAAATTGTGAGATGTTGCAAATAACATTCCTGCTATTACCGCACCAATCATTTGGCCAATGTACATCGAGGCGTTAGCAAGGGCAGCACCTGTTCCTCTTGCTACACTAGACATGTTTTGTAAGTGCCTCATCATTAATACAAACAAAATTCCTGTCACAAAAAACAAAGCAAAGAACAATAACTCCACCAATACAATGTTCTTTACATGTGGAAGTAATACATATAGCACTGCTGTAAATATAATTCCACCGTAGAAAGAAAGGTTATAACCAATTTTATTTACGATTCTAGGACCAAAAATATTACCAGTTAAATTTCCTAATCCTACTACGAGCATAGCTGTACCTACTTCATGAACTTGTAAGCCAAATTGAATGGAAAGCCATACACCAAAAAATGAAAATGCAGCAAAATTTCCGGTTTGAAAAACAAAGTATGCAAAATAAGAAAGTGAAACCTTTGAATCTGTAAGTAATTGTTTATAACGCTGTAAAATCACTTTTTTATTTCCACCTATATGAACCGACTGTATTTCTGGTAATACAACATAGATAAGAATAACAAGTAGTGCTGATAATATACCAATGAAATAGAATGGGATTGTATAATGTATCGTTGCTAAATACGCTCCCAGTGGCAGCCCTAAAATTTGAGAGATTGATAACCCTGCTGTTGCAACCCCAATTGCTTTCACAATTTGCTTTTTCTCTATAAGGAGTGGAATGGATGCCCACACTTGTGGAGATACAAAAGCTGCACTTACACCTGCTAAAAATCTAAATGTTAGCATCCATAAAAAACTCGGTGCAATTCCACACAAAAACGTACTTATTGCAAAAAAACTCATACCTAGTACCATCACTTTTTTTCTGTTTAATCCATCTGATATAGGACCAGCAATAAGCGCAAATCCAGCATACCCTAAAGCATACGAACTCACCATCCATCCTGACAACTCGGTTGAAACATGATACACCTGTTGTAATGTCGGCAACAGTGGTGAAATTAAGAAAGTATCTGTACCGATCATAAACATTATCGTGAAAAATACAGCTAGTACTCTATTCATTTAGACCTTCTCCTTATATAAACAGAGGGTACTATCCCTCTGTTTCACTAATCTTCTAAAATAGATTGGATTTCTTTCATGACTCTTTCATTCAATGAAACGTCTACCGCTTTCACACTTTCTCTTATTTGCTCTGCCCGCTTTCCACCAGGTATAACTGTATCAATTCCTTCTTTATTTAATAACCATGCTAACGCTAAATGAGACACTTCAATATCATTTTCTTTAGCTTGCCCTTTTAACTTTTCCACTTTCTTAAAATTACTCTTATATGTATTTTCTTCAAATAGATTTACATTTTGGCGCCAATCGACTTCGTTCAATTTAAAATCTTCTGTATATTTTCCACCTAATATTCCAAAAGCAAGAGGCCCATATGGAATAAATGAAATACCCGCTTCTATACAATACGGCAACAGTTCTTCCTCAGCCGTACGTTCTAACATATTGTACGGAGATTGTACAACATCTATATGACCATGTTGGTTCGCTTCTTTTAATTGTTCTATGTTTACGTTCGATATTCCAATTGAACGAATTTTCCCTTCTTCTTTTAAACGAGTAAGCTCTCCGATTGAATCTATGTAACTTGTTTCAGGATTTGTAAAATGTAAATAATATAAATCAATATAATCAGTCTGTAATCTTCTTAAGCTATTCTCCACAGCATTTCTTAAATAACTTGGTTCATTGTTAATATAAGTTTCTCCATTTAACAACGGTTGAATTCCACCTTTTGTAGCAAGTATAAACTCATGACGTGTTCCCTTTAATACTTCTCCTACTAATTCCTCTGATTTACCGAAACCATATGAATCTGCTGTATCAAAAAATGTAATCCCTTGCTGAATAGCTTCTTCTACTAATTGCTTTCCCTCTTCTTCATTCACATCAGCATATAAATTATGTCCCCCTACTGCATTTGTACCTAAACCCAACTTTGAAATATTTAGTCCTGCCTTTTGCAATTTTGTATACTTCATTTTTTCTCCCCCTATATTTCTATTGTTCGAATATATTCGAACAATAGAAATATATCACTTTATATGTTATAGTGCAAATATCTTAACTTATACAAGTAGGTGAAATATGCGTACACTCTATCATCCAAATCGAGAAGAAATTCAATTTTCTTCTGTCTTATATGCACTTAGCGATCAAATCCGTTTACAAATTGTAAATATGTTACTAAAGAAAAATGAACAATCTTGTGGTGCTTTAAACATTCCTATTGCGAAATCAACTTTATCTCACCATTTCAAAGTTTTACGTGAGTCAGGTGTTATGTACACACGCCTTGAAGGAACACAACGTTTCATTTCAATTCGTCAAGAAGATTTAAATGCTAGATTCCCAGGTTTGTTACAAGTTGTATTACATGCGACAGAGCCATATTAAAAAACATCTCATATTCATATGAGATGTTTTTTAATATGGCTATTCTTTTAATAAATCTATTAATCCATTCCCTTCAGATGTACGTTCGTACCCTAAAGGTACAGTTCTTTTAATGAGTTGTGCATATATTTCCGGCTCTGATAACTTTCGACCGTATTCTTTCTCACACTGTTTAATGAGCAAGGCGAGCGCCCCAGCAACATGCGGCGTCGCCATGGAAGTTCCACTTAACACAGCATATTTCCCATCTGGATACGTAGATAATATTTCATCACCTGGCGCTACTAGATCAATTTCTTGATTTGAATTACTAAAACATGCAATCTTCCGCTCTAAATTCACAGCACCAACTTCAATTACCTCAGAATAAGCACCTGGGAAATCTAATTCTTCTGTTTCATCATCGCAATCTCCATTATTTCCAGCAGCACATACAACGAGAACATCCTGCTTTACCGCATTTTGAATTGCTTCATGTAATTCTGGAACATCTTGCGGACCACCAAGTGACATTGAAATAATTCTCACTTTCTCTTGATTCGGCCCTCTCCAATTTACAGCATAATGAATTGCCTCAATAATTTGCTCATAACTTCCAGAACCATCTCCCGCTAAAACTTTTAATACTAACATTTTAGCAAGTGGTGCAACTCCTAATACACCGACACCATTTTCAGTCGCGGCAATCGTCCCCGCTACATGAGTACCATGTCCGTTATTATCAAGATACACATTTGGATTAGCTTCATAATCTTTTGTGAAATTTCTTCCGTCGATAATACGATCTTTTAAATCTATATGATTAGTATCACACCCTGTATCTAATACGGCAACGACTACATCTTGCCCCTTCACACTCTTTTCCCATACTTGCGGAGCGTGAATCATTTGTACACCTGGTGGAATTTCATTTACTTGTTCTACCACCTTATTTACGGTAAACGGAATCAATTGTATACCTTTTTGTTTATTCACTGTACTACTCATCGTAATCCCTCCTGAAAATGTATTATTTTCATTTCAGACCACTTTTGAATACTTGTAAATGTAACATTCGTTTTATTCTTTTTGTTTTCCTTCTTTTCAAATATTTCTCAACATCATTTACTAACTCTATACTACTTTTTTATTTTCCCTATGATTTGTAGGAAGTAACACCCCATGTCGTTCAACTACTAACCAAAATAAGAGAACCAATTAATGGTCCTCTTACAGTCTTTTAAAAGAATGATATGTAATTTGAAAAATAATATAAATTAAGACTAAACCTCACTCTTGTTTAAAAACTTTTCTATTTCTTTTACTAAATATTCCGCTCCCTCTATCCCAACAGTAATATTTCCATTTGCTAATGATATGTTCTGTTCTGAAACATCACCTGTGATTTGGCAAGCATTGTAAGGTTGATATTTTTGTAAAATGATTTTATCTGATTCTACAAAAATTTCAAGCGGTGATTTGATTTGTATTCCCAATACATCGCGTAATTCTTTAGGGATAACAATTCGTCCTAATTCGTCTACTTTTCGAATAACTCCTGTTGCTTTCATATTTCTCCCCCCCTTACTCTATATTAATTTTTTCACCTCGCTTTTTCCATTTTATCACTTTTTGGCAATACTTGCCTCTTTTTAGAAAATTTTGTACTCGAGTTAAAAAAACACATTTAATGCATACGTAATCTCTCTTTCAATTGTTTTACATAACGGGATCTTATAAGTAAGAAGTATACAATTTGAATACCTATGAAAATACTTAATACAACTGTATTTTCTTTAAACAATGAGTACTCAAACATTTGCCCTAACGCAGTTAAGGCTACTGCCCCATGTAATGTTGCAACACCAATTGGAACGAAGAATAAAAGCGCCAATCGAATTGTAACTACCTTCGATAATTCCCCACTCGTCAATCCAACTTTTCGAATCATTTCGAACAAGCGAACATCATCCTCCAAATCGGAGAATAAACGGAAGTAAAGGAAACTTCCTGCGCAAACGAAAAATACTATACCAATAAAGAAACCTACAAATAAAATCGGTCCTGCAATTTGTAAACTTTGGTTTTGTTCGTACTCTTCCGCACTAAACGTTGACTGTTCTTGATACGGTTTAATTTGATGAGTAAGCTCTTTACCAATTTCAATCTCATCTTTCGTTCTTTCAGTTTTATACATATAATCTTTTGTCTCTATAAATCCATCTTGTAATGAATCATATTGATTATTAGAGATTACATAAACATTTCCTCTTAATATTTTCCCCAATGAAGATGAAGTAACTTTTTTCACCTTTAAACTTTCATTCATATTGGGTAAAGTAATTTCTTTTCTTTCTTTCATCGCTGGCCCTGGTATATCAGCTGACAAAAATACAACCTCTTTATTTGCTACAGTATTAAATGGTTCTCCTGTTAACTTTGCATATTCCTTATAATCTGATTCTTTTATAAAAGTGGCGCTTCTTAACGACTGTTCCTCCGTTTTCTTTGTCGAAATATTAGTTTTTGAAGCTGCTATATTATGTTTCTTTAATCCTTTGTCAATCATTTGTATATGTTGTGATTCGTTACTATTCCCTTGCTTAGAATGGTAATGAAACGCAATTGGTCTCTCCATTATCCCTTTCGTCATGGATGCGAAGCCGACTAATGTCCCTATTGCGGAAAATGCTACAGTAGAAATAATGGTTACAATAAAGAACATTCTTGCGTTATCTCTCATGCGATACGCTAAATCTGATAACGTAATAATATTAGTCTGTGTCCAATAGAAACGTTTACTTTTTTTACATAATCGAATAATAAAGACACTCAGCTGCTTGTACAACAAATACGTCCCAATAATAACTACCGTTGTAACAGGAATCATCATAATAAATACCATTGCGCCATGCGATAGAAGAGCTCCTACATAGCCAGCACTAAGCAATACTACTGCTAATATTGAAGAAATGATTGATGCTTTCGGTTCCGGTTTTGCCTCTGCTGACCCTCTAAACAACTTCATAATTTTATTTTTACGAATCATTCCTGCACTAAACAATGATATGATCATAAATAATATGAAAAACATAATACTTGTTACAACAATTGCTTTCATCGGTATGTAATAGGATAAGGAGATATCTAGTTTTAATATCATCGGGGCGACAAATAGTAATACCCCTGAAAATAACATACCTGAAAGAATACCAAAAATAATTGCCCCTATTCCAATCATAATATTTTCAAAAAAGATAAGACGCTTTAATTGATATTTCGTCATACCTAGCATCATTAAAATTCCTAGCTCACGCTTTCTCGTTTTTAAAAACATTCCCATCGAATATAAAATAAAGAAGAATGTAAATAAGTAAATAATAGACTGTGCAAAAGACATACTTACGAATACGTACTGACCCAATTCTCCTGCACTTAATGCCGGATGAAACGCAAAAAATGAATACACAAAAAAGGCCATAATAGCAAATGCACTACTCAAAAAATAGGCTGAGTATGTCCGTCTATTTCGCGTTACATTCCGATATGCGAGTTCTCTAATGTTCATATTACTTCTCCGCCCTTCTTTCTACTAACTATGTTTTTATATTAGTAAAGTACGGAAATACCTTCCATCGATTCAAATGACAAAAACCTTACAGTTTTGAAAGGTTTAAAAAAATTGCTTATACGTAGTACTTTATTTATAATGACTACATTCATATTCATACACACATCCTATTGTATATTCGTTAGTTTTGCGAAATAATAAAGGATAGAAGTATGTACCATTATACATATAAACTTATTTACCGCTTTAATATGAATAGGAGGAAACATAATGACATTACAAGAACAGATTATGAAAGCATTACATGTTCAGCCTGTAATTGATCCAAAAATTGAAATTCGTAAACGAGTTGATTTCTTAAAGGATTATGTAAAAAAAACAGGTGCAAAAGGATTTGTACTTGGTATTAGTGGCGGACAAGACTCTACATTAGCAGGACGCTTAGCACAACTTGCAGTTGAAGAAATTCGTAACGAAGGTGGTAATGTAACGTTTATCGCCGTACGTCTTCCTTATAAAGTACAAAAAGATGAAGATGATGCACAATTAGCATTACAATTCATTCAAGCAGATCAATCTGTTGCATTTGATATTGCTTCAACTGTTGATGCTTTTTCAAATCAATATGAAAACTTATTGGGTGAATCATTAACAGATTTCAATAAAGGTAACGTGAAAGCACGTATCCGTATGGTTACTCAATATGCAATTGGTGGACAAAAAGGGCTACTTGTTATCGGAACAGATCACGCTGCAGAAGCTGTAACAGGGTTCTTTACAAAATTCGGAGATGGTGGTGCAGATTTATTACCATTAACGGGATTAACGAAGCGCCAAGGACGTGCATTATTACAAGAGTTAGGTGCAGACGAGCGACTTTACTTAAAAATGCCAACAGCTGATTTATTAGATGAAAAACCAGGTCAAGCTGACGAAACAGAGTTAGGTATTACTTATGATCAATTAGATGATTATTTAGAAGGTAAAGCAGTTCCAGCTGACGTTGCAGAGAAAATTGAAAAACGTTACACAGTGAGTGAGCATAAAAGACAAGTACCAGCGTCAATGTTTGATGATTGGTGGAAATAAATAAAACATAAAAAAGAAGCTAATCTCATTTAGCTTCTTTTTTATATGTTAACGATATACCCCTACTCTTTTCTCCAATAAATCTTGCAGGCAATCTTCATGCTGTTTACAAAATAACGGTGGCATGTCGTCTAACGGGAAAAACTTCAAATCCAACGTTTCATCACCATCTACTTTTTTGTCGCCTCCAACTATTGAGCATGAAAAACACATCACAATTGACTGTGCCTTGTCTCCATTTGGATATGATTGAAAATATTTTGTATACACTCCAATAAGCTCATTTATTTCTACATCATACCCGGTTTCTTCTTTTATTTCTCGGATTGCAGTTTCCGAAGCCGATTCTCCTATCTCCATTGCGCCACCTGGAAAGCCCCAAGCGTTAAAGTCTCCTCTTTTTTGCAGTAATACTTCTCCTTCTTTATTAAATACACAACCACCGGCAAAGTTTAAGAAAACATAATCATGCCCTACTTTTTCACGTAATTCTTTTATATAATTGGCCATTCTCTTTCCCCTTTTCATACTTCTTCTATCGCTATTTCTTATCTTTTTCAAGCAATTCAATAATTCGATCTAGCTTCTGGTTCATATTAATCACGTGGTGTTTCTTTGCAACGCTACTTTGTAATACTCTTCTAATAAACAAAGTAAATGATATGAAAAACAAAACGATAAGTCCGATTACTAAACAAGTATATATCAATGTGAAAATATTACTTTCGAACAAGTTCATTCAGCATTCACATCCTCTCCTTTTTACTTTATCACATAATTCCCAATATTTTAAAGTGATCAACAAATATAAAAAGAGCATCTTTTACAGATGCTCTTTCTCATTGCTTAATACGTAAATGAAATTGTCGCCAATGAATAACCAGCCAATGCACTATAAGGCGCTACTTGATAAGACACACGCTTTGCACCTTTTGGCCAATTTATTTCATTTAATACTTTCTTTATATCTTGCATCGTCCCATCCATGGACTGCTTATATCGCACTTCTACTTTTTCTGGTTTGGCTGCAAACTGTTGCTGCAACTTTTGCTTAAATTCATTATAATTTTCTGCTCCGTATTCTGCAGATAAGTATTGTAAATTTGTTTCTTTTAACATCTGCTCATATACGACCGTTTTTGAGCTACCAGCTTTTATTTTGTTTGTTAATTCACCAAAATAACTTGTAGTTGCTGCTGGATATTTACTACGATCCCAGTCGTGATCTTTACTTAACTGTTCGTCAGACATGTTAAAATATGAGTAAGTTACACGCCCTGCTTTATCTGGTACTGGATCATCAAATGTAGTATCTAGGTGATACCATTTGTTTTCAATGTTCACTAAATTCCACGCGTGAGCTTGTCCGTTTCCTGTGCCTGTTACAATATGGTTTTGAATACCTGCCTCTTTTAACAACTCATACGTTAATAATGTATATCCTTGGCAAACGGCAGAACGATTCGCTAATGCTTCATATGCTGTATACGCTTGATAAGACGTATCATAAGACACATGCTTAACAACGTAATCGTGAATAGCTTTTACTTTCTCATGCTCATCCATCCCTGGTTTTACAATTGATCCAACAATTGATTTCGCCTGAGCTTTTACATATTGAGTTTGTTCTTTTGATTCACGGTATTTTACTTGCAGTGTAAACGTATAGTCCCCTGGCATTCCTTTAATAGAATATCTAGTAGACGCTACATTATATTTTACATACTCATCAGCATCTACAATTTTATTAAACTCACCATACAATTGATCCATAATATTTCTAGCATTTCTATCTTTTGTTTTATATGTGATTGTAATATTTTCTTCTCGATTATCAATCTGTTTTTTTAATTCTTTTCTGAAATCATCTAATAACTTTACATCTGATTGTGCTGTCACTGTAGTCGGATTTGTAGCTGCATAAGATACAGATGACGCTTGCAAGCCTCCCATTACTATAGTTGAACAAAGTGCGGCAGCTGTCACATACTTACTTGTCTTTCCCATCTTGTCACTCCTTATATTCTATAACTATACGAAAAAGTATCGTATAGTTTCAGAGTATACAATACTTTTTCGTATAGGTCATATGAGATTATGCATATTAACTAATTCACATAAAAAGGTTGTTCTTTTTAAAAGAACAACCTTTTTTCATTAGCATGTTTGTAATACACAGCATGTATTTTCAAAACGTTGATTTTTCAAATCTTCATTACTAATACAGAAATATAGCATCCCTAGTTCTCCCCAAACCATATTACAATTTTTATGATCTGAATCAATTTGGAATAAAAGAGTCATTTGTTGCGGGTCTACTCCCATATATTCTCCTGTCTCATATAACACTTCCTCTTGTACAGAGAATGGCTCACCAAAAATTTGATGGTTATCGTAGTTATCCGGAATTAGCTCTTCAAGTAATTGCAAGAAACGATCTGAATCAGCCTCATCTTCAATGAAAAGTTCTGGTAATTTGTATGTCAGTTCAAAAGTAATTGTACACTGGTTATATTTCGCTTGTACTTCATTTCCTCTTCGTAATTGCTCTACAGGAACATCATAATAAAGTACACGCCCAGCCTCTGTTAGCTTCACATTTTCTTCAAAATAATTTTCAATGCAAAAGAAATACAGCATCCCCGTCTTAGGAAGATTGTGATCCATACCAACGTTTTGTAAATCACTTAAGTTAAATTGCGCGATAAATTGTAGTGGATTTCCTTTATGCTTTGGATATTCAAATAAAGCTGGTAAATCAGGAACTCCTCCCATTTTCGAACTACCTATCGCAACAGTTTCCTGCTGCTTTGGCACAACTTTTATACAAGGAAATACAGTATTAATAAGTTCATCTTTCAAGTGTGTTAGTTCATATTTATCAATTAATACTTCAATTTTTTTATTCATAAATTCTCCTTACATTTACATACTTATTTATATCATAGTACAAAGATTATACTTCATTCTTTACAAAATCAACAAGCCTCCAAAAAACGGGCTTATCCTTCGTACGCGAACAAGTTTAAAAAAGCATACTATACATTGTTCCTACAAACACGATAGTTCTTTAGTTCTTCCAGTACATTTTCCCCTCGTTCATTTTTATTTTTAATATAAGGAGGAATTCCACATGGGTTACGGATATAGTTGCGGCGGTTACGGTTACGGCGGTAGCTGTGGTGGTTGTGGTTACGGAGGTTTCGCTTTATTAATCGTTTTATTTATCCTTCTAATCATCATCGGAGCTAGCTGTTGGGGCGGCTTTGTAGGCTGCTAGTAAACTTAAAAACCATTGTAAAAAAGCACGTAAACTACGTGCTTTTTTGCCATTTCCAAATCTTTTATTTGAAAGGAAGTATGTTTAATGAAGATCGATGGTGTTTTTGAAGGAGGCGGTGTACGCGGTATTGCACATGTTGGAGCGATTTGCGCATTAGCCGAAAAAGGTTATGAATGGGAACGTGTAGCTGGAACATCAGCTGGTGCAATTATCGCGGCACTTTTAGCTGCAGGATATTCTTGTTCAGAGCTAAAAACCATTATAACTGATATCGATTATAACAAATTTACGAAGAAAACCTTTATTGACAAAATCCCCTTTATCGGAAAAGGACTAAGTGCATGGACTACTCTAGGTATATACTCTAATGTATTTATAGAAGAATGGATTGAAGAATTACTTCGAAAAAAAGGTGTTCATTTATTTACTGATTTACCGGATCTAAACAAACTCAAAATCATCGCTTCTGATATTAGTAATGGTAAAATGGTTGTCTTTCCTGACGACTTACCAAACTACGGATTTTTAAATTATCGCTTCTCTATCGCTAAAGCGGTAAGAATGAGTAGTACAATCCCCTTCTTCTTTGAACCCGTAAAATGGAGAACTCCAAAATGGAAGCAGCCTTGTTATATGGTTGATGGAGGAATTCTAAGTAATTATCCAATTTGGATCTTCGATTCACCTACCACTCCTCGCTGGCCGACTTTCGGATTTCATTTTGTAAAAGATGAGATTCAAGCTGACCCTGCTCACTATAACGAGCCTATTTCTATGTTCAAAGGACTATTTAAAACAATGATGCAAGCTCATGATTTACGTCATTTAGATAAGGAATCAAAAGCAAGAACGATTACAATTCCAACAGGAACGATTACAAGTACTAATTTTGAACTGACGAAGGAAGAAAAAGAATGGCTTTACAATTCTGGTTATAACTCTGCTAATAAATTTTTACAAGCTTGGAACTTTAGGCAATATATTGATGAATATAGAAAAGGAAATCAAGACCGAAAGACAAATCGATTTTTTCGTCAACTTGACTCATAATATTATTACTTTGCATATAAATACGAGAACGTTTAACAACTTAATAATAAATAAGCCTAGTAATTTCTTATATTACTAGGCTTATTTATTATTATATAATCTCGTACATTGTTTAAGGATACGTTAACCCTTCGGCTTCCTCTGCAGTAATAACTATGTAACGATTTCCCGTTCTTAATCCTAACAGTTCTGCTTTTTCAATCGCTTCTTGCTTCGTCTCCGCATAAGCAGCTAAATATTTTTCTCCATTGATCATTTGGCAAATTACATATTGTTTCATTACTTTCTCCTCTTACTTTTTCATTAGTTGTGCAAGTTTTTTTATACCTATTTCAATTTCTTCTAACGTTGCGTATGAATACGATAGGCGCAAAAATTGATTTGCACTTCTATCATATAAAGTACCTGGGTTTAATAAAACCTTTTCTTGCAGAGCTTTATCAAATAAACTGCGATATGAAATGGGTACTTTTATATGTACCCATATATAAAATCCCCCTGTTGGTTCATGCCAAGTTGCTATTTCACGAAGATATTTATCTAACATTAGTAACATAAAATCTCTTCGTTTTTTCAATTCACTTCTTACAAAGCGCAAATGCTCATCATATAGACCATTTGTAAACCACTCCGCTGCAATTTGCTGGGATATAGTGCTTGAACCATAATCTGTTTGCATTTTTATGTCTGACAATCTTTGAATTACTGGCTCAGGTCCAACAATCCATCCAATTCTTAACCCTGGACTAATTACTTTGGACATGCTTCCAATATGTAGTACGATTCCATTTTTATCATAGGCTTTTAAAGGTTTCGAACAAGGTGCATCAACCCATAAGTCTTGATACACTGCGTCCTCTATAATAGGTAATCCAATTTCATTACATATTTCCATCACTTCTATTCGTTTCTTCGCATTCATACTAAAGTTCGTTGGATTATGAAAAGACGGGATTGTATATAAAATAGATGCATTAAATTGCTTCTTATATTTTGTAATATATGATGTATTTAAACCGTTCTCATCCATTGGTATTCCAATGAAACGCATTCCTGCGGATTGAAAAACATTAAGCGAATATAAATAGGATGGTTTTTCTAATAAGATGGATGCCCCTTTTGGAAGAAGCCCCATAGAGATAAGTTGCAGCGCTTGAATTGCTCCTGAAACAATTAATATAGAGTCAGGAGATACATATACACCATGCCCCTTTAAGTATTCGGAAATCTTTTCCCTTAAATAAAAATTTCCTTTCGGCTCTTCATACCCAAGCGTCACATTTGACTTTAAAAGCTTATTCATAATTTCTTTCATCTTTTTCTCAGGTAAGAGACTCGGCGCGAGCTCACCTGTTCCTAATCGAATTACATGTGGATAAAATTCAGCTTGATTAATCTCCTGAATAGCTGGGAGATTCGGATAATGAAGTCCTGTTTCTACATAAGACTGCCAATTAGGCGGGGGTGCGTAAGTTGAAGCATTCTCATTATTATTTACAACAATTGTTCCTTTCCTGCCATTCCCTTCAATGTATCCCTTTGCAACTAGTTCACCGAAAGCCATTACAATTGTGCTTCGATTCACACCAAATGTATGTGCCAAATCTCTTTGTGAAGGTAATTTCGTTCCAACGGTCCATTCTCCATTAACGATCCTTTCTTTTATATACGTTTCTATTTGTTTATACAGAGGAGTCGCTAGAGACATATTCGGTTTCCAAACGAATCTTTCCATTATATCACCTTATATTCTTTTTGGTTGGTAACCTCCCCAACCATATGGATGGATACAAATTTTCATTTCTTCTATACAATATACACTATCATAATGAATTAAAATAGGAGGTAATATGATGAGTGAAGCAATTATTCATGGTATCATTCTTGCATTTGGACTTATCATTCCATTAGGTGTACAAAATGTTTTTGTCTTTAACCAAGGTGCGAGCCAACCAAACATTTGGAGGGTAGCCCCCGTAATATTAACTGCCTCTATATGTGATACGTTACTCATATTGATTGCAGTGCAAGGTGTCTCCCTTGTACTCCTTACTTTTTCTTGGCTAACTAACTCGTTATATATAATTGGATTTTTCTTTCTTCTATACATGGGCTTTGTTATTTGGAGAAGTAACCCTTCCAACGATGTAAAACAAGAAAAAAGTATGCCCTTAAAAAAGCAAATCCTTTTCGCAGCATCCGTTTCGTTATTAAATCCACATGCTATTTTAGACACAATCGGTGTAATTGGAACAAATTCTATTCAATACATAGGAAGTGAAAAATGGGCTTTCACACTTGCAACTATTATCGTTTCTTGGATTTGGTTTATAAGCTTAGCGTTAGCGGGGAAATTTCTAAAAAGACTAGACTCAACCGGAAAGACAATTTTATTATTAAATAAATTTTCTGGTCTCATCATATGGGGTGTCGCGCTTTATATGCTAAAACAAGTTATTTATTCTTAATGAACGAAAGAGAATTGCATGTTACTCAAAACATCATGCAATTCTCTTACAAATTATGAAGTAGGTTCCGGTTTCTGTTTTACCGTCTTTGCATCCTTTGCTGGTTTAATCCAAATGATTGCTATGACAGCACCAATGGCAGCGAAAATACTTGTCAAATAAAACACTTCATGGTCCGCCCCTTTCATGAAAAAAGAATATAAAGGTGGTCCAGCTGCTACACCGATAAATCGCATTGAACTATAAAATGACGTAACCGTTCCCCTTTGCTCCTTTTCAATTCCTTGTGTAATGAGGGCATCTAAACATGGGAGTGCCATACCGATCCCTATCCCCATAATAACGAGACAAAGAAGTAGTAAATAAATCCCTTTTATAAATAAAGGAATGATGACTGATGCAGCTGCCATTAAAAAACCAATATAAATACACTTCTTCATAACATTTTGATTATCTCCAATTTTTTTACCGGCCATATAGGAACTAAGTGACAGTACAAGTAACGGGATAGCAAGCACACACCCTTTCCATATACCATGAATGTCATACTTTGATTCCAGTATAGTCGACAAATAAAAGAGAATTCCGAATAAAATAAGCATAATAATTGCACCTAATGCAAAAATGGCAATTAACCATCTTCCTTTTTCTCGAAACGTAGACAGAATAGATTTTATAAACTCTTTAAGTGGTGGTACTTCTCCTTCTTGTTTCTTTGCCTTTACTAGAACAAGTAACAAAACAATTGATATGACACATAAAACTGGAATCGCCCAAAATGGTAAGAACCATACAATGGCAGCAAGAGCAGATCCTAAAATAGGGCTCAGCACTTTTCCAAATGTATTGGATGTCTCAATAATTCCCAAGCCTGTACTAACTTGTTTTTCGTCTTTGTATAAATCACCAACACACGGTATAACAACCGGCATTGCCCCAGCAGCACCAATACCTTGAATCGCTCTACCGATTAATATCCAAGTGTAGGGATTATCAACTTTCCAAGATACCCAACCAGTTATCGCTCCTCCTATAGCCGCAATCAGCAAACTCGGAACCATTACCATCTTTCGTCCCCATCTATCTGATAAATAACCAGCAATCGGTATAAGTAAAATGGCTACGATAGAGTAAATTGTAATAATCATGGATACTTGAAACGATGAAATATGTAATTTCTTTTCAATTGTCGGCAAGATTGGAATGAGCATTGAATTCCCTAATGTCATGACAAGTGGAACTGATGCAAGCGCAATTAAACAACAGTTTTCTTTTTTTAACATGTTGATTTCGGAACCTTTCATCATATATTTCTTACCATATAATAGCCCTGCTGGAACATAATTTTCATTCCACCAGGGCTATTACATCTTTAATACTTCCCATTCACAACAAAAGAAATTGGGTAAAATATAGTATTACTTTTATTCTTTGAATTCTGTTCGCAATATATTCATACCAATTAATTGAAAAAAAAAGAAAGGAAGAATCCTTCCTTTCTCCTATAACCTTCTACATTTAGCGAGTATATCCGCCACCAAGCTGTTGTTCTGCCATCGCTACTAGGCGTTTTGTGATTTCACCGCCTACAGAACCGTTTGCACGTGAAGAAGTATCAGCTCCAAGTTGTACACCGAACTCTTGTGCAATTTCATACTTCATTTGATCTAAAGCTGCTTGTGCTCCATGTGATGCTAATTGATTAGAATTACGATTTCTAGCCATTACCAATCACCTCCTTATTTATATATAAATTGTGTTAAATTCAAATTAAAATACATGGAAATTTTTGGTTATTTTTTACCATAAAAAAAAGAGCCTCTAAACGAGACTCTCACATCATTTCACATTACGAAGTTACTACTTCTAATTTTCTATTTATTAATACTTTCATTTCTTCTTTTAATATCTCTTTTGAATTATGTCCAAACCATTCTAAGGAAGCAAAAAGATCCGTACCTCTCACTTCCTGAATAATCTCATCATAATTTACAATACCTTCAAATAACGGAACCATACCAATACGACTTCCTGCTGCTGCATATACATTGTTAGGTTCAAATACATGCAAATAATCCGCTGAAGATATATTCTTAAAATGGTAATGTAGTGTCCACGGCTTTAATCGATGGAAACTGTCTATTGGATTTGCGCCAGACTCCCATATATGAAGAAAATCAAGATTTATTTTTAAATTCGGATGATTTACTTCTTCTAATAGTTCTATAGTAGAAGGCAATGTGTCCGTTAGTGTATTGGGATGTGTTTCTAACAGCACATACATATTGTGCTGAGCAAATACATCACAAATCTTACGTATTCGCTTTACATACTCTTTTCTCTCTTGTTCCGAGAAGTCCTTGCTCCCTTTTTGCCCAGCAAACGTGCGAATTTTATTCGTATTAAACCAATTAGCTAGTACTACAAGTTGTTCACTTTTCTCTATCGTTTTTTCAAAATCTGCTGATAATGATATATCTAAGTAATCACTTATCATCGTAATTTCTAAGTTTTTATCCTTTAGAAAATTCAATTCTCGTTCTGTCGTTTCTCGTTCTTGCATGTACAAATTTTGTGCATGCGTCCCCCATAATTCAATTCCTTCAAAACCGTTTTCATATGCAAATTGAACAATATCAGTAAATGAAATTAATTGATGACGAAATGAAATGGTACATAGCGAATATTTCATAGCATTAAACTCCCCTATCTTAAATTCAGTTAGCTTATTAAAGAGTTGCGACAGATTGATTTGTTTTCATACCTTTCCATGATAGAAACTGTCTCTCTAATTCCTTCTTAATTTGCAGTTCAATTGCATTCATTTCATCCAGTTTTTCAATAATCGATACTAGCATACCTTTATTATTCGTCATCGCCATTTTAATTGCACGATACTGTACATTTGTAAATCCTTGTACAATATCCTCTACCCGATCACACCAATAATCAAATTCTTGCTCCGAATATTGCAACGTTTCACGGAAGTATGCAAAGGCATGCTCATAACTATATTTACGAATTGCAAGTACTGGTATTTGTTTTACTGCTGCTACAAGTCCAGAAAGCGCATATCCTTCTTCCTCATTTGCCATTTTTACAATTAAATTTTTCAGTTCCATAGTCAGTTCATTGTCGTTCTTTTTGAATGTTTCTGTGAAATAACTAGCTACTGTTTCTTGCGTTGGCTCCCCAATTCCTTCTATATCAATGAAATACCCTCCACCAAATGGGTTATCTTGAATAGAGTGAAGTACTTTTTCTCTTTCCATATTTCCTTCCCAACGAAAATCAGGATCTAGCATGAACCACTCTTCTTCTTTCTCTGTTTTTGATATCATTAAATAATGTGGAAACGGTTTTTGATGAAATTTATTTTCCCTCTCTGGTAATAGAGACATATCAACCATTACAATGACATAACGATTTTCCGGCTTGTTTTCTACTAATTCTAAAAACGTTTCTACATTGCTATCTTTATCTTTTGCATGATCATACCATTCGTTTACTTTAATACCGTACAATTTTTCAAACCAAAGTAAATAATGATCATGGTTAATGTTTTCAGAGTGATATGAAATAATTCCGCCTTCTGTTATATCAAAATCTCCATCCCATAGTCCAAAATAAAATGGACGAAAATCAATGTCGCTACGCCTTTTTATAATTTCACAAAAACAACTCACTAAACAGTGCACTTTAATTGAAGTCATACTCTCATCCACTTTCCTAAAGGTTAGTTATTCACATTTACTTCCTGTAACGGCTGTAACTCCTCCATAAAATCAAGCAAAGATCCTACAGTAAGAAATGCCTTTGGATCTACCTCATCCTCTGGAACGCATAGCTTTACATCCATTTCTATGTATACAATAAGCTGTAACATCATTACCGAATCTATATATAAATCTTGATTTAAGCGCATCGTTTCTTCTAAATGCGTTACATTTTTCAGTTCCATTTTTTCTATCATAATTTTTAACACGGCATTCTTTAACGCTTCCCGTCTCATGTTGTAACCTCTCCCATCTCTAGTAACTTTCTACTTACTTTTCCAGTTTTATTTTTAGGAATTTCATTTACACTTTCAATTTCATGCGGAACTTTATAAGAAGGTAAGTGCTGAATACACCATTCTCTTATTTGTACTGGATCAACATGAGATATCACTTTCGCTTTAACTATTTCGCCCATGACAGGATGTTTCCCTCGATATACAATTGCCTCTTGCACACCTTCCAATCGAAGCATCGTTTCTTCTACCTCTATAGGAAAGACTTTTAATCCTGAAACATTAATTACATCGTCCATACGCCCCATAAAATGAATGCCACGCTCAGATTTATACCCTAAATCTTTCGTGAAAATTTCCTTATCATTCATTTTCACGACGATTTCTTCCGGTGCATTTTCATCTGAACCTATGCTTATACTCGCATGAGGTAGAGGGTTTCCTAAATCTAAATGGCTCTTCATATCATGACATATACTAATACAACCTGCTTCAGAACAACCGTATTGCTGCATCATATATGTTGTCATTTCTTTTAGTTTATAAAATAGTGCTTCTGGCAAAGGCGATCCTGATGTCATAATTTTATGAAACTGAAACGTTCCTAATGGAAAACTCCCCATAATGTGTAACATAAGTGGTACTGCATATATAATATGTTTTTCTGTATTGCGAACTACATTTAATGCGAATTTAGGATTTTTGTTCGTAATGATTACAGGCTTGCTCCCCCTCGTAATTGCTGATAACGTACCACATATCAGTCCGTATGAATGTGAAACAGGAGCCATAACGATTGGCACTTCATCTACTTCACAGTTTAAAGCTTCATTATAGGCAGTAATTTCTGTATCAACTTCCTTCCATGCTCTACGAATCAGTTTCGGTTCTCCCGTAGTTCCCGAACTATATTGCAATAAAGAAGGCTCTTCTAGTAAAAAGTTCCCTACTTCTAATTTTGTAAAATCGCCATATTCTCCATATAAAACTCCTACACAATTTGCACGCTTTGCCATTTCAATAGCCGTTTCTTTTGGCGTATCTTCATGTATAAGTAATACTGATGATTTCTTTTCTTTTAAGAAAAACACAAGCGTAATAATATCGAATGGATCTTTCAGACAAAGTGCAAATCTATTTCCTTCTGCTTCTTGAAATTGTTCCATTTCCTCATAAACTTGTAATCTCAAATTAAAATCACTTTTGCTATACTCTTGTTTATTAACGATTAGCATAATTTCCCCCTGTAACAACTGATTTTTGTTTCATAAGTTGTCTTACTCTATACAATGGATTTGGAACTTCATGAACAAGCGATTCCACATCCATATATAATCGACGTTTCGTTAATTGTTCAGCATAGAATGTAGGTGCATATAATTGAATATTTTCAAATCTACCTTTCAAATGTGGATATATTCTTAAATGATCTTCAATTTCTTCAACAACCATCATCCAAAAATGTTCTTCTTTCAATCCATATTCATCCGCAAGTACGAATGCTAATTCTCCTAAATTAAACAGGAAAAGTGCATCTAACACCATCTCTTGCAAACATTCGATGCGATCCATTTCAAAGAAATCATTCATTTTTCCATTCGCATATGTTTTATGCATTTTAGTAAAGTCGGGACATTTGTCAACTTCTTTCAAATATGGACGATAAAACTCAAGCCCTTCATGAAAATCCTTTAACGCAATACGAACAGGCACCCCTTCTTTATGGACTAGAATCATATTTTGTCCATGTGATTCCAGTGCGATACCATGCTCTACAACAAGATGTATAACTGGTATTATCGCTTTTTGAATAAGTAATTGTAGCCAATCCTTCATTCCATATTTGTTCAACCACGCATCAATAATTGGTGTACCATCTTTCTCTTTAGCGTATAAACCATTAAAAGGAATTGCATCCTCTTGTGCATCTAAATACTTATGAATGCTTTCGCGCCAAATACATCCTAATGAACCATATATAGCTTTCTTATTCGTGTCATACGTTACACTTGAAAACTCGCTTAACAAGATTAAACGTGCTTCATCCATTAAATAGGCGTCATTACTTACAACATCATTTAACCAATTTGATATTGCTGGTGCACTCACAACAGAGTATGGTTTCAGTGTACGGAGTGTTGAAGTGTTGAGTAAATTCATCGATAATTTAACGTACGGTTTCTTTGGACTCGTAATATTTCTTAACGTTCTCATTGACTGTTGCGCGCAATAATCGTCCTCTGATGTTCCTAAATAAATAATAAAATTACCCTGTATATGATCCCCATAATTTGAAATGATGAAATTCACCCACTGCCATGGGTGAACAGGTATAAACACGTACTGTTTTGGATAACATCCCCTATTACGAATTCGTTCCATAAACTCTTCTAATTTATGATCGCCAATCTCCTCTTTTAAAAGGTCGTTATACATCACTTCATTCTCATAACCTACAGTCGCATAATTCTTATGCGCTGCAATCCAAATGAGTTTTATTGGCTGCATAAATTCATATCCATATTGAAAATTGTCACGATATTGAAATCCAACACGTGCTTTATAACTAGGGTGATATGGATGGCCGTCTATTAAATGGCTTTCAAACTCATCGTAAGATTTTTGAGTATATTCTTTCTTATTATTTCTTTCATATTGTGCAATCGTGTCTTTAAATATTGTTTGTTCTAATTCGTGCATAAAAGAATCTAATTTAGCTTGTTCTACACTAGCAACCCGAAAAACTTCTTCTAGAAATTGCGAGACAGATTGTATTTCTTGCTGTTCATCTTGGACTCTTACTATTAATGAGTCTAAAGAAATACGTCCAAATGTCATCCGTTCCCTGCCATAGCATTTGTACGTGACACTTTTTTCTTCTTCATCAAGTCCTTGTATTATAAAAAGAATTTGTTCTTCTTTTTCTATGCGAACCGGTGTAATAATCCCCTCATAAATTAACGATTCTACTAATTGACGTAGCACTCTTCTTCGTACTGAAATGTAATCTTCTGATTCGAGCGCCTTCAATACTTTCGTATGATACATGTCCACTCTCATAAAACCCTCCACCTTATGACAAAATACCATTATTTGTATTACGTGAAATTTTAACGCTATTTATGAACGAACAGCCACTTCTCTAACGAGCGGATTATGTACTTGCACATAAATTGCTTGCTCTAATGGATTACTTAACTCATCGACATCGAAAAATCTCGTTAGTAAATTTGCTTTACACGCTAACTTATCTTCGTCCAATAATTCTCTTAAAAATGTTGAAGGTTCCCGGTTATACGGAAGGAATGATTCAAGTACAGACCTTAATTCCGAGAGAAGAATTTCCTCCTTAATTAATCCTGCTGTGCCAAAACCATTAATGAGGCCAAACATATGATTGAAAATTAAGTAGTAACGAAATCTCTCATCCACAATATAGTCGTCATATAAATTTCCAGTACGTTCTCCAATACCAACTAATTCATTATTAAGCATCTCTTTCATTGAATTACAGAAATAAAATCCTTGATTATCACGGAAATAATATTTGACCGGATAACCATCTTTTAGCTGAACAACGCTATTTTGCTGATGAGCTTCTAATGCAACACCATACTGTAAATACATCCATACCATTGGCTTTAAAGAAATATTCATATATCGTCTAAACCACTCTAAGCTTACTTCTTCACAGCTTTTACTTTCTAAATCTGCTAGGCGATGAATAATATTCGATAACCGCGTACGCTCCCCAGGTATAGCGTCTTGAACTAGCCCAGCAATTAATGTTGCGTCGTTTGCATGTTCACTATAAAAAGGGTTCTCGCGAATAATCACTTCAAATCCAGATTCTTGTGTTCCATAATTTAATGTAATATAGGCTGGATCACAAATAAAATCAAAGCCTGGAAATCTTTCTCGTACTTCACCAATAGCCGTATTTAACATTTCCTTCCCTTCAAGACCACTCTCAAGTTCTTTCAGTTTATTAATACGCATTGAATTTGTTACTTTCACCGGAAATGAAAACTTAAGCATATACTTCGAATCGGGATGATACAGTGTCCTTAGTGATGATGTTGCCATATAATACTTACCTACAGGTCCAATATACTCAAGCAATTCTTGAACTATCCAATCTTGTACGTAAGCTTGATGCAAGAGCCATTCTGCCTGAAGCGGATGAATTGGAATTAATGCATATTGATCTTCCTTACAGTACTTCGCTATAAATTCCTTACTAACCATCTCATCATTACTTAATTCTTCTTTTATAATCGTTGTTGTAGAATCTGATAATAATGATTTTTCATTTACTATACTTTTATGGGCCCGAAAATAATGAAGCTGACATTCTCCTTTTAATTCTGGAGAATACATTTCACTTTTCCAATCTAATATCCCCTGTCTACTCTTTGGTGTAGGATGAGTTAAATGCCCAAATAATAAAGACTGCTCCGCTTCTATAAAAGTTGTATGGAAACCGTATAATGCGGATGTATCTTCTATTCTCTCTTTTGTAAATTCCTCAATATTTTGACAACTACAGATAACTCGAAGCATAAGTTCCGCAGGATTCGTTCCTTCTCCGTAGTTGATAGACATCTCTTTTATTAAAAATGTAATAACTGTAACGTAATCTGCTTTAATAACAGAATTACTATCTCCAATTTGATAATACAATTGTTCTCCAAACAAATGACGATCTGTTGATGATTTATATATAACTTCTCCATACAAAGTAACGTTCTGTGCCGATAGCCGACAACATAAATATGTGGGGACTGTATCTCTATTCAACGTATTACTGAAGATACTCTTCATTCTTTCATCCTCTGTAATCCATTCTCCACTCCCCGTTTCTCTTAAATAACAGTTTAAAAAGCTTTGTAATGTTGCATGTTCTGCGATTTGTTTCGCATGCTGCATACTGGTCCTCCTCTTTATATTAAAGCTATCGAAATTTCATATAATAAACGATAATTGAATGTCGTTATCAATTATGATTCTAATTGATAATGATATTCAATTCAAGAGTATATTTCAGAATTTTTTTATCTGATTTAATTTTTCTTGTTTTCTCTCTTTTCTTTAATCTAGTTAAAAATACACGAAAAAAATACTCAGTTTCAAACTACATACTTACTATTTTTCATTAGTAATCTATCCAAAATGGTTAAACAAAAGAGGTATACCTTAATTGGTATACCTCTTTCAAACATAAAGTTTACATAATAATATTATTTAAGTAAATCTATATAACTGTTTGTATAACAAATTCAAATCTCTCCAACAATACGCTGTTTCTTCTACCCTTACTCTCTCTAAAAATTTCGTATCAATTTTTTCAGGGTTAAATTTTTCATAAAACTTTTTAGAAGGATTATTCGTAACAACCCAAACTAAAAGTGATTGCATATCATTGTTTATACAATCCGATAATAAAGCTTGAAATAACTTTTGTCCTATTTTCATTCCTTGATACTCTTGTAAAAGGTAGATTGCATATAATTCTCCATCACAATTATATGTACCAGTTCTTTCTACTCCCCCATCGATGAATCCAACTATGTCTCCATTTAAATTCTCTGCTACAAATCTAAATTGATGATTACCTTCTTGTTGAAAAATATCTTCCCATTGTTTTTCTCGTTTCTCATATGCTATATTATCTAGAATTTCGTCAGCAAATATCCCTTTATACGTTGTTTTCCAACTATCAACATGCACCTTTGCTATACCTGGTATATCATCCTTTATTGCTCTTCTAATATGTATTCCCATCATTTCTCCCCCTTGTTACTCATCATTATATCAATTTCATTCCTTAAAAATCCAAATAAAAAAGAGTGAATTCACTTCACTCTTTTTTATCACAATTATCTACTTTCCACTTCAACTGAAACTACTCGATCAATCTCTTTCAGGGAACTATATAACTCTGTTGTATATAAATCTTCTGGAGCTAAAATAACCATCTCTAGTTGCTGAAATGCTCCACTATCTATATCTTTAATTTTCACGCGTTTCACATGCATGCCTAAATTTTTAATTTGCTTAAATATACCATCTAACTCATGATGCTCTTTAACAGTAATTTTTATAGATAAATCCTTTTGTCTTAATGAATACGGTCCTGCAATTTTCACAAGTTGCGGAAGTACATTAATCGCTAAAATAATTAAAACCATAGCAACTGTCGCTTGTAAATAAAATCCCGCACCAATTGCGATTCCTAAAGCTGAAGCAGCCCACACCATAGAAGCTGTTGTTAATCCAGAAATAACGTCATTACTTCTTCGTAAAATGACACCTGCGCCAAGAAAACCAATTCCACTAACAATTTGAGCGGCCAGTCGCATCGGATCCATATTTGTATGTCCTGGAACAGAATATACATGCACAGATTCAATTGAAACCATCGTAATTAAACAACTTGCTACAGAAATAACCATACTTGTTTTCACACCAAGTGGTTTATTCTTTAGCTGCCTATCTATCCCGATGAATAATCCTAAAAAGAGTGCTAAACCTAATTTGAGTAAAAATTCATATGACATATTCCCATTCTCCTTACTTTACAATGTTTCCCTTAGAATAACTCACTATAACTCTTTTATGATATCAATTCCAGTCTTTTCTATTCATTTAACGTAAAAAACCGAAAAAACATTTATAACTATGTTTCTCCGGCTTTTTATTACACTTTAGATTCTTCTTTATTTCTGATCTTTAATCTTAATTTCTGCACCTTTGTAGAATGCTAATTTACTGTCATTATACTCTTTTGTAAATTTGTTAAACTGCTCTTTCGACTTTTGTGCTTCCACATTTAATTCATTAACAGTTTTAATTTTTTCACCGATTTCTTTTAATTTCGTTTCTTTTACTTTTAATTTTTCATACAGTTCTTTTTCAGTCGCTAACACTTTCGTGTAATTTTCATTCATCTTTTGGAATGCATCATAACGATTCTTATACGACTCTTCTACTGCTTTTGCTTGTTTTTGTAACTTCTTATCTTCAATCTTCTCTATATTACTTTGAACAGATTTCGTTTCCTTCTGTGCTTTTTCTAGCATTTCTTTCTCACTTTTCAATACTTTTTCACGATCATCTACATTTGCAGTAGCTTGCTCTATTTTCTTCACAACTGCTTCATTATGATCTTTACCTTCTTGCAAAATTTGAGCATATAATTCTTGCCCTTGTTTCTCTAACTGCTCTAATTTTTTTGCTTCATCCACTAAAGATTTTTCTTGTGTTGCTGCTGTTTCAAAAGCTGTATATAGATTTTCTTCTGGCTTTTCACCGAAACAACCTGTTAAAAGTCCTACTGATAATGCTCCAACTACTGCTACTTTTCCATACTTCAACGTTCATTCCTCCATTACATACGGTTATCATGCCAGAAGTTCACTGGGAAGTGACTCTCTTCATGATAAGCTTCAAACTCATAACCTTTTTCTTTTAGCCCCTTTAAAATTGCTGGCACAGCAGCAACTGATTGCGGGTGAATATCATGCATTAAAATTACTTCTTGTGGTTTTGTTGCGTTTGTTAATACGTTTTGAGCAATTTGTGCTGCAGCTGCATCAACTGGCATTTTATTGTATCTCCAATCTAATGAATCAATTGTCCAATCCCATACTTTAAATCCGCCTTCTACCACTTTATTTCGAAGACCTTCATTCAATCCAGGCATCGAACCATATGGAGGACGTGTTAATTTAGGTGATTTCCCAATAATATTAGCGATTAAACCTTGATCTTCTTTCATCTCATTTACATACTCGCCATTTTTATATAACTTTGCGAAATTATGTGTCATACTATGCATGCCTACATAATGACCCTCAGCATTTTCACGTTTCACTAAATCAGGAAATTCTTTTACATTCGCTCCAATTAAAAAGAACGTCGCCTTCGCATCATGTTGTTTTAGCGTATTTAATAATTCAGCCGTATATTTCCCTGGCCCATCGTCAAATGTAAGATAAGCAACTTTTCTTTCTTTTCCATTAAAACGACTTGGTGCCGTTTTATTCATTTCAACTTTCGGCTGTTCACTTGCAAGCTGCACTACATTTTCTTGTTTCGCAACAGCTTTTGCTGGTGAAGTAATTGATTGAAACATGTAATACCCAATAGCTACTGCGGCAATCGCTATTAAAACGACTACTATTTGTTTAATTTTTAAAGCTTTTTCCATTCTATCGAATTCCTCTCCCTATTAATCTTATATATAAATCGCCCAATATAATTATACATCTATTTATTTTTATTTCACCATATAAATAGATTTTATTTGTATTATAATGGGAGTTTTATCAAAATTGTTGTTCCTATTCCTTCTTTGCTTGTAACACTAAGCACACCGCCATGAAGCTCTACCATTTTTTTAACGATAGCTAAACCAATACCTGCACCTGCAGCATGATTATTAATTTGGTAAAATGATTGCTCAATATATGGTAAATGTTCTTTAGCAATTCCAATCCCTTCGTCTCTTACCTTAATCACTGCTTGTCCTTCTATTTTAGTCGCTTCAATGTGAATTGTACTTTTTTTATGTGAATACTTAATTGCATTTTGAACAATATTCAAGAAAACTTGCTTTAACCTATTTCGATCTCCCATCAATTCAATTCGGTCTATAGTAGTAATAAATTGAATTTCCTTCTCTTCCGATTTAGGAGTTAATTGCCAAATCGTCTCCTCTAGTATATCGTACAACTGCACCTTTTGTTTATATAAATTAAAATGATTTGATTGTAATCTTGAAAAATCTAGCAATTCTTCTACTAAATGAATCAATCTATCTGTCTCACCTGAAATAATGCCCATACCTTGCTTTATTTCTTCTTCTGTTAAATGATCTACTGTTTTTAACGTCTCACTCCAACCTTTAATTCCTGTTAAAGGCGTTCGTATTTCGTGCGAAATAGAAGCAATGAATTCATTTTTCATCTGCTCAGCCTTATCTATTTTATAGGCCATATAATTTAAACTATGTGCCAATTCACCTAATTCTCCAGGATAATCTTCTTTAATTTTTTGCTTTAATGTGCCTTCTGCAATTTGTGAAGAGGCTTGAATAATGGATTCAATTGGCTCAACAAATGAATTTGCCAAACGTCTACTAATTAAGAAGGCGACTCCCGAGATAACAATACCTACAGAAATAGTAAACGTAATAATTTCAATAATCTTTTTATTTACATTTGTTAAAACAGTCGTATATTTTAAAACACCAATAGTTTGTCCTTGATGTATAAGTGGGCTTAGCACCTCTAGTTGTTTTTTATTACCTTTCGTAGTAACTTGATTATACATTTCACCTTCTAATAATGATTGTGGAATATTCACTTTACCTTCTACCTTTTCACCACTTGAAGATTGTATAACCGAGCCGTGACGATCAATTAACTGTAATTCTGTTCCTTCTAATTGAAAGCTACTAATTATGTCACCACTATATTCTTGTAATCGAATAAAGTATAGTGAATTGTATTCTGAAAAAAAACGTGTACTCGTTTTCGCATGAGACTCTATATATTGCACAATACCATTATAATAGTATCGATAAATTGAAACTGAAAATACAACTTCAAATAATACAAGCATAAGTGTAATGACCGTCATAAAATATAAAGTCACTTTCCGTTTCATCTCATACTTTCCTTCCACACATATCCTTTTCCCCACACCGTAAGAATAAATTCAGGTTCTGATGGATTACATTCTATCTTTTGACGTAACCGTCTCATATTTACATCTACTACTTTCGTCTCACCTACGTAATTGGTTCCCCAAATCATATTTAAAATTTCATCACGCGAAACTGGCTTTGAAGCCTGATTCATTAAATACTGTAATATCATATACTCTGTAGGTGTTAAATCGACTAATTGTCCATCTTTATACAATCTTTCTTCTATAATATTTAACGAAAATGGACCTGACGTAACAATATTCGTTTTTTCTTCATGTACTTCTATTCTTCTTAATAAAGACTGTATACGTGCAGTTAATACTACTGGACTAAACGGTTTTGCAATATAATCATCTGCACCTATTCCTAGTCCTTGCACCTTATCTTCATCTTGTACACGTGCGGTTAACATAATAATACCCATTTTTTTATTTTCTTTCCTGATAGCCTTACAAACTTCTAAACCATCAATCCCCGGTAACATTACATCCAGCAGTGCTATATCAACAGTTTGTTCACTCAAAATCTGTAACGCTTCTTCTCCAGTAGTAGCTTCTATTACATAAAATCCAGCACGTTTTAAATTTAAAACAATAAAGCTACGGATCGTTAATTCATCTTCTAAAACTAAAATTTTTGACATAATTCCCACCTCCTACTCTTGTTGATAATCCGCTAGCGGTTTTATATATGCTTTCACTTTTTCAAATTCTGATTGCTTCGGTACTGCATATACGTGAGAAGCCGTTTTAATTGCTGCGCTGTAGCCTTTTATATTGAACCATTCTTTCCGCTTAAAAATATGAACTTCAAGCCATATTTTATTTGTTCTTGTATCCAAAAACTTTTGAGAATTTGATTCTTTTTGCTGATCTGGTATTGTAATTTTCCCTATTAACTCTTTAGGAATTTTCACATAATACCCTTTTTCTATATCTATATATCGTTCTTCAATTGGTTTAATTCCAGATTCACTCCACTGTATGTAACGTTCAAAAAGCGGACTATCACCATGTGATTTATCCTCCCAACCTTTTGGACGTACAGTACGAACAAATTCAATAATGCCGTCTTCATTAACATCTTTACTTTCTACAACATATTCATTAAATAAATCTTCTTTCCCACCTATAGGTAATACTTCATAATGATCCTGATCAAATTTTGCTACATAAGTTATACCTGAATGAGCCCCTGTTCCCGCATCAATTACAACTGCCTTTAATGATTTAGAAATACGGCCCATTTGTATTCTTTGAATACTATTTATATACGGATCAAATGTAACCTCTGACAATACCTTAAACTTTTCAATGAACTGAACCTTCAACTGTTCATCTTTCATATACGAAACAAGGCTTATGTCTTTAAAACCATTTTTGTTTAAATCATCTATAAATAACTTTGTATACTTCTGTCTATAAAATTCCTTTATATCGTCACTCTCATTGGAAAAAACATACATTGTGTTTTCTAATAAATCACGATTGGTAGTTATTCCTATCAATAGTTCCCTTTTTCCACTCCCTGTGAAATCTCCTACCTCAACAATATCTACTTCTTCCCCATCAAATGTATAGGTTGACTTCATATTCCATCCATTATTTTTCTTCTCATATACGGCTAAATATATATGATAATCTTCATTAGGTATTTTATATACGATGACAGCTTCTTTTTTATTATCTCGTTCGAAATTCATTGACCATGTCGTCTGTTTATCTCTATTAGACATTGGAGTAAGTAAGCGATAATTAACAGGTAAATCTTTATCAATTTGTTCCTTTAATTCATTAATCCATTTTTCATTTGTAGGAGCTTCCATTAGACTTGTTGGAGCTTCAGACATTTTACATCCAGTCAATATAAAGATAATTCCCATCATGCTTAACCATTTCTGCATATGATATCTTTCCTTACCACAAATTTTGAATATGTCCTTTTACTTTTTTACCTATCCATTATACTCATACATATGAGTATAATTTTTCTAAACTAAAAAATCGTTACAGAAAAGTTACAAATACATTCCAAAAAAAAAGATTGGCAAAAGCCAATCTTTTTTTATTATTCGTTTCGGACTGATTTTGGCGTTACACCTAAATGATCATTTAATTTTTTTGAAATATCTTTTACATTTTTTTCATTTGGAATGTAATAATAAATACCACCGATACGTTTATCTGTACCTTCTATTTGCAATTTTTCCATTTCCAAATTAGATCCTGCCATATTTTTTGTAATGGCAAGCATATCGTCAAATGTTAAGTTCGTTTTCATATTTTTATCAACCGCATCTAGTAAAGAGCCCATTTTGCTAATTGATTGAACAGACATCGCTTTTTTGGCAATTGCTTCTATTACAAGTTGCTGTCTCTGTCCACGCATTGCGTCACTATCAATTTTACGCGTTCTTGCAAGTGCAAGAGCTTGTTCTCCATTTAAATGTTGGTAACCTTTTTCTAAATGGATCATACCAGCTTGGTCTTTACTATCTTGTTCAGTGAAAGTAACTGGTACATCAATATCAATACCACCAATTGAATCGACAATTTGTACGAATGATTCAAAGTTAAACTTCACATAATAATCAACAGGTACATTCAAAAATCTTTCCACCGTATCGCGTGTGCTTTCTACGCCACCAAATACGTGAGCATGAGTAATTTTATCTAATTTTTTTCTAGTTGGAATATAAACACGTGAATCACGTGGAATACTTACTAGCTTAACAGACTTATCATCTTTATTAATTGTTGCTAATAAAAGTGCATCTGTTCGAACTGCTTCGCCATATTGGCTTTTTCTCATTTCACTTCCATCTACACCCATGATTAATATTGAAATATTATCCTTTAAAGGTTCAACTTCCTTATCACGCTTTGATGACTTATCAATTTTTGCATACGCATCATTTACAACAGCTTTTGCTTTATTATATATAAACGAACCATATCCTACTCCTCCAAAAATAAGTAGGAAAAATGGAATTAATATGAACCATTTTATTGACTTTCTTTTAGAACGCTTTTTATTACTTCTCGTATTTTGTTCTAATTCAGAGCTCATACCCATTCGCCTCTCTTTCTCTTTACCAAGTATAATGTAAGTCTATTTATCTTCATATTGAATTTCCTTTCAGTAACCTTACAATTTTGTAAGGTTACTACTTAAACCCAATATGTATTCCATTTCACATTATACTCTCGTACTTATTTTTGGCAAGTCACTATTTACCAATTTCAAAAATTTAGCACTTCGCAACATGCGAATTTACAAATTAATTAATTCTTTCATTTTAAATTAGGATATCTTTTTCTTAATAAACGATATGAATAAAGAGTCAAGCTAAATATAAAATCTCTATGAATACAGTATATTTCACGTTCTTATTTCTCAAACGGCGTATACACGCTTTTCTTCCCCTGAGTATCAATGAAAGCCGACTTTGCTTTTATTTTCGTTTTTTCTACTTCCCTATCTTCATTTGAGAAGTTCACAATGATTTTAATATCTTTTCCATAAGAAACAGATTGTACTAGCTTATCTTCTGACAAATATGCAAAATTCATCATCTCTTCTTTTACTGCTTTTTCATGAACTTCATTCCAAACTTTTAGATGCTCTGTAATTTCTTTTTTATGCTTATTCCACTCTACTTCATCTAAATGGTACAACGGAGGAACATTATACAATAATTCAGACAGCATTCGATTTCCAACTTCATCTTTTACCTTTAAACTTCCCCATTCCCAATGATGCGTTGTAATAACGGAATCATTGTATACTAATTTATATAATGGTACCGAATATACTGGATTTAAATATACTTGTTTATATTCTTCTTTCAATGGTACTTGTTTTGCATATTTTTCAGGAACATTTTGATTTGGTGACCAATATCCGCCAACATAATACGGACTTGTTTTATTTTTCCTCATATCTTCATCGTCCCATTTAATAACGGGTGTTTCAATTCCGTGTGCAAATGCAATCGTATTACTAGCAAAATCATTTCCACCTTCAGAACCAACGACCATACCCTTTTCTTGCGCAATGTAGTCCATTCGTTTTAAACGTGCTTTTAAATCTTGCTCTTGTGTCGTTATATGTTTCGCTGAATAATCATCGTAAATTTCACCTGTCGCATCACAATCAATAAACCATGAATTATATTTAGGACCATTTTGTAATATATCATTCATGCGTTCCTTTACACTAGGCAGCGATAAAGTCGGGTTTAACTTGCGACCTCTGCCTAAAAAGCCTTGCACCTTTTCTCCGTTTTTCTTCGTTACAGTAGCCTCTTCGTATAATGATGGGTCATTAAAGGATGCTGTGTTCCAATTTTTATCACTTTTTTCGTGAATGGAATGATATGAATCATACGGACCAACTAAATACCCCATTTCCTTAGCTTTTGTCACGAAATTTGGTTGCATAAATCCTTGTTCCCAGTTCGGCAGACCAATCCACGCTTTTTCTATTCCTGCCTCTTTCATTTCCTTTAGTATGTCTGTTCCATCTGCATTACCCAATTTACTTACCTCTTCAACCGCATCACCAAGTAGCGACTTTAATAAATGCTTATTTAAGCTATACAATTCTGTGTTCGTTAAGTGACCTACACCTTTCTTTAATAGCACACTAGCTTCCTGATCAACGTTTTGAAAAATATCCTCTTTATAAAATTCCTTCATGGATAATACTTCGTTTATATAACGTAAAATAACATTTTTTTGATACTTATCAATGAAATCTTGTTTACTTACTTGATCTAATACATTCAGTTCCCCAGGCTCTGAACTATTCTTTTGAATAAGTTCTTTTATATGACTAAACAGCGGGCTATTTATTTGCTCCCTTAGTTTTGGCCAATTTATATTACTTTCTGATAAACCATTTTGATTCCAAAAATAAAAATGCGCCGCTCCATATAACTTTTCGATTTCTTTATTTTTTCTAGCCTTTTCTTGTAATGTTTTAAATTCACCTTTTCGAACAATATCATCCTTATACAGTTTAGCAATGCTTACCGCATCATTATTTGTCACATATAATTGAAATCCATATGTTTTATTTTTATTTATGCTCGGAAATTCATGTGTAAAATCAAATCCTATTTTCGGATCCGAATGAAATTTCAATTCATTATTAAACATATTGTTTGCAATATATACAATTGAATATTTCGAACCATTTAATGCGAAAAACTTCATAGAAAATGATTCAGCAAATGAATATGCATCATCCTTTAAAAACTTCTTCCAATTCTCATCATTGCTCGAAATTTGCTTACCCTCCCATAACGGAAGTGTATAATTTTCAGCTTCTACTTTCGGCCATGTAAAGCTTTCTGCACCAGTCGATTCCACTTCAATGTTTAAGTGGTCTTTTTTCTTTTCTAATTTTATTTTTACTTTTTGATCTGGATATTCCCACGATGTACGATCCTTTTCTTTTTTTACATTCGATACCTTCATTTTCGGTAGGGATTGTGATGCCTGTTCCTTTACCCCCTCATGTTCTACAGTTAATGTGAATGTTTCTGGATTTACATCATAAGTAAAATCTTTATACGTCGATTTCTTTATTTTAGACTCTTGTACAGCATTACTACCTTTTACGTCACAACCGACTAAAGTCGAAAATGGCATAGTTGTTAGAAGACATATCGCTATCATTTTTTTCATCCTCTGCACCTCCACCAATGAATATACAGGTGGTTTGTTACAGGAATGTGGCAAAAAATAATAGAGCTAGCATTTTGCTAGCTCTATTTGGAGTATTAAAAGTTGATATGAACAACTATAATTCGCTTAGAAGATATGTAATACAGTAACTGCATTTTTTCTCAACAATTATGAAACTAAACAAATCAAAATTTTAACAAGCATTCTTTAACTGAAAAAATAAGTGTATACAATGTATCCTAAAAGTAGTACTAAAATGATTATCCCTGTACCTTTCCAATTCATACCGCCTGCTATATCAACTGGACTACCTGTTTCCGCTCTATTGAGTCCGTCATGTAAAGAACCCGTAGGATTACTTTTTAATTCACTTTGTCTCATACGCTCTCTTTTTTCTTCTGGTGACTCTTTATTCATTTAATCACCTCCAAAATGAATGCACTCTTTACTTACATTATTCAAAATCAACATTTGTTTTATATTTTTTTCCGAAAAAACCTAATTTAAAATAGGTTTGCAACGTAAAGAAAGCTAGCCATGCCAGCTTTCTTTACGATCCAATATGCTCTTCCTTATTTACAATAATACCTTTATGGTCGATTTCAAGCTCACATACTTTCATATCTGTAAATACTCTCGCTAATTGCTCAGCGATTTCTTGACGTTTCTCATATGGCGTTAATATAAAAATAGATGGTCCCGCACCGCTAAGTGCTGTACCGTACGCACCAAATTCTTTTGCGCATTTACGAATAGATGGTAATAACGGTACGAGTTCTAAACGATATGGCTCGTGAAAATGGTCTCTCTCCATCATTTCACCTACAACTTCCCACCGCTTTTGACATAATGCAGCTACTAATACGTTACTTATCGCACTAGCTTTAACTGCCTCATGAAACGGAAACATCTTTGGTAATACAGATCGACTTTCATCTGTATTTAATTCTTCATTCGGAATAAGAGAAATTACCCCTAACTCCTTGCTCTCAATTCTTACGACGGAAATATCCTTTCCATCAAGTGCTCCGATTACAGTTCCACCTAATATAGAAGCAGCAACATTATCAGGATGTCCTTCAAAATTTGTAGCAATTTGAACTTTTTGATCAGCAGTTAAGTTCAAATTGCCTAGTTGATTCGCAAGCTCTATCCCAGCTACAATCGCTGATGCACTACTTCCTAGCCCTCTTGTTAATGGGATATTACTAGTAACTTCTATTATATGGGGTGATATAGAAGGACATACTTTACATGCCGTGCTAACGATTAAATTTTTATCGTCTGTCGGAATTGATTCTTCAAAGGAATGGATTACTTGCCATTTATCAGCTTTTTCTTTAACCACCACATCTAAATACAATGACAAAGCTATTCCAACTGAATCAAATCCAGGACCAACATTTGCCGTACTAGCAGGGACACGAACACTTAGTGGTATCACGACATAATCACCCCTTTAATATGATCTTTAATCTGTTCTATATCATTTGACAAACTTGCGATGTCTAGTTGATTTGAAGAAATAGCGATATCAGGATCCTTCAAACCATTTCCAGTTAATACTGCAACAACTGTTTCTCCCTTTTTGATTTTTCCAGATTTAACATGTTTAATTACGCCAGCTAATGAAGCATTTGATCCCGGTTCAGCGAAAACTCCTTCAGTTTTTGCCAATAACCTATACGCATGTAAAATTTCTTCATCTGATACCATATCTATTTCACCACAAGACTGCTCGGCAGCCTCTACTGCATACGACCAACTTGCTGGGTTACCAATGCGAATTGCTGTTGCAATTGTTTCAGGCTCTTCAATTACATGCCCTTTTACAATTGCCGCTGCTCCTTCTGCTTCAAAGCCATGAATTCTTGGCTTCTTATAACCTTTTTCTTTCTCATATTCACAGAAGCCTTTCCAATATGCTGTAATATTCCCTGCGTTCCCAACAGGGATAGCTAGAACATCTGGTGCATTTTGCAATTGATCACAAATTTCAAATGCTGCTGTTTTTTGTCCTTCAATTCGATAAGGATTCACTGAATTTACTAATGTAATCGGCTCTTCTGCAGCAATATTTCTTACAGCCTTAAGTGCATCATCGAAATTCCCTTCTATTGAAATAATTTCAGCTCCATAAGCGACCGCTTGCGCTAATTTTCCATGCGCAATCTTTCCTTCAGGGATTACGATTATACATTTCATCCCAAGACGTGCCGCATATGCTGCAGCTGATGCTGATGTATTACCTGTTGATGCACAAATGATTGCTTCTGAACCTTCTTCTTTCGCCTTAGCAACTGCCATCACCATACCACGATCTTTAAAAGAACCTGTCGGATTCGCTCCTTCGTACTTACCATATAGCTGAATCCCTAATTGCTTTGATATATTTAATAACGGAATAAGAGGTGTGTTTCCTTCCATTAAACTGACATCAGGTGTGTTTTCATTCACCGGTAAATAAGAAGCATATTGTTTCAATAGTCCTTTATACATATTGTTTTTCCTCCTCAATAATGTAGTAACTGTTTATTTCACTTGCGACAGCTTCTATCGCTCCTAAAACTCGTTCGAATTGATATTTGGAAGTTCGATGTGTCACAACAACAACTTCTGCCAGTTCACGGTTTAAAGGTAATTGAATAACTTCTTTTAAACTTACAGAGTAATTAACGAAACATTCTGTTATTTTCTGTAACATCCCAGGCTCATCTCGTAATGAAATACGCAAGAAATATTTCGAAACTACTTCTTCATCACCTTGTAATTCATAAGGAACTGGTTCTTTTAACGCACTTTTATTTTTCGGCACTTGATTCATATTTTTAACGATGGAAATAATATCACTTACTACAGCAGAACCAGTTGGCAACTTTCCAGCTCCAGGTCCGTAAAACATTACTTCTCCTACCGCTTGACCGTGAACATATACTGCATTAAATTCATTATTTACATTCGATAATGGATGACGACTTGGTAAAAGTGTCGGTTCTACACTTAAATGAATGGCTGATCCTTGTTTTTCTGCTTTCCCAATTAACTTCATAGTAAATCCTAACTTTTCAGCCATTTGTAAATCTTCTTTTTCGACCTTTCGAATCCCTCTTACTTGCACATCATCTAATGAAACATTCATCGAAAAACCTAAGTTTGCAAGAATTGCTACCTTTCTCGCCGCATCTAGTCCATCTACATCTGCTGTCGGATCCGATTCTGCAAAACCTAATTTTTGCGCTTCCTGTAAAGCCTCTTCATAAGACCACCCATTTTGACTCATTTTTGTTAACATATAATTTGTTGTACCATTTACAATTCCCATTATTTTTTCAATTTGATCTGATGCTAGCCCGTCAGTTAGTCCTCTTAACACTGGAATACCGCCTGCTACGCTCGCTTCATAACATAAATCACAATCATTATCGTTTGCCAGTTGAAGAAGCTCTGCACCATGTACAGCCATTAAATCTTTATTTGCTGTTACGACATGTTTTTTATTTTCTAAAGCCTTAACAATATGCTGTTTTGCTTCTTCAATTCCGCCCATTACCTCTACTACAATATCAATATTTGAATCATTTAGAACTTCATCTACATGACTTGTGACTGCAATTCCGTCAATACAAACATCGCGTTCTTTTTCCAAATCACGTACAACGACTGTTTTCACTTTCACTGCGTATCCTGTATCAAGAGCGATTTTTTTATAATGTTCTTTCAAAATATGAACAACACCACTTCCGACCGTACCTAAACCTAATACCCCAACATTTATAACGTTATTCATCTTCTAATCTCCTCCTAAAAGTTTAATTGTTACACCTATAAATCACCTTACTCTGCTTTTTTGTCATGCAGGTGGTGGTTATTTCCGTACTTATAAATAGTTTCATGTTACCGCACCTCCCTTCAAAGTAATAAAAAAAACACACCCATCCCTAGGAAAGGGACGAATGTGTTTTCGTGGTTCCACCCTTGTTCCAATCTAGACGTATTTCTCCCTAGATTGCTCAAGTTCAGATAACGGCTGATACCGTCAATAATTACTAGATTACTCGTTCACTATTGAAGTTCAAAGGTGGTAAAATCATTTCTCGTGTTAGGAAGCTCACACCCTTGGCTTCCCTCTCTGTAAACCGTAAAAATGATTTCTTGTCCTTATCGTTACTTTTTCGTTCATGTCTATTTGTTAATTTATTATAGTTATCAACTTTTTAAAAAGCAAGCCTATTTTTACTAACTATTTTCAAGAATTTTTTTTATTATATTTCACAATATCATTATGCAACCGCCACTCAATTTACCTATTTTGTTATTTCTCCAGTTTATAAATCAACGGTTCATATATAAATTCCCCATTCTAAAACCCGTACATATCCGCTCTACAAAACTATATTAATAAAATTTTTAATACAATCTTTTTGTATAACTTTCTTCTAAAGAACGTGCAACATCTTCTTCTGAAGTATTCACTTTCGCATGCTCCAGCAACATTTTTGCTGCTGATGGTAACTCTTTTTTATTTAACCAAGATTCTGGATCCCACATCTTAGAACGAATAAACGCTTTTGCACAATGAATATAACACTCTTCTATTTCAACAACAATTCCAAGCAACGGATTGCGTCCATTCGCCTGCATTTCTTTCAAAATTTCTTCGTCGTTTGTAATATACGCTCGGCCATTTATTCTGAGTGTCTCCCCAAGACCTGGAATAAAAAAGATTAGTCCTACATGTGGATTTGAAATAATATTCAAAATGGAGTCTATACGACGATTTCCTGGTCTTTCTGGAATGATAATTTTATTATTATTGAGTACGTATACAAATCCAGGTGCATCTCCTCGCGGCGAGGCGTCACACTCCCCCAACTTATTTCCAGTGGATAATACTAGAAAAGGAGATTTAGAAAGAAAATCTACGCAATGGTGGTCTAATGATGAAATGACTTTTTTCAACGCTCGCTCACTTGGTTGCCCCAATATTTTCCGTAACTCTTCCTCTGTTGAAATAATCGATTTTATTTCCGTACGCTCGATCCCCACTTATAACCACTCCTTTTTCTTTATTTTCCCAAAATTCAATACAAATATTGTATAATAAAATTTGAGGAAAGGGGAATTAAAATGACAGAGTGGTTAACAATATTTGATCCTGAAAGAAATACACTTGGGAAGAAATTACGTGATGAAGTGCATCGTGACGGCGATTGGCACGAAACATTTCATTGCTGGTTTGTAGAAAAAGATAATGAAGATATGTTTTTATATTTCCAATTACGCTCTAAAAATAAAAAAGAAGCTCCATGTATATGGGATATTACTTCAGCTGGACATATTATGCATGATGAAGATGTACAAATTGGTGGTCTTCGTGAAATTGAGGAAGAATTAGGGCTTTCCTTTCAAACTAATGATTTAACATACAAGGGAATCTTTAAAATAGATTATGAAATTTCAAATCTTACTGATCGCGAGTTTTGTCATATGTATTTTCACAACGTCATCAATCCACTTCCATTCGCACCAGGTGAAGAAGTAGACGATGTGATGAAAGTACATGCAACTTCTTTTCTACAACTATTAAAAGGAGAGATTTCATCTTTAACGACTATTTCAGTCTTAAACAATACACCGATTACGATAACATTTGAAGATATTTATCCGTATGATCTTGCATACTATGAATTTGTTATAGAGCAAGGAAAAGAATTATTAAAAAATAATAGTTTATAAATAAAATAGGACTCCTAGCATAATATTGCGTAGAGTCCTATTTTTTATTATTGTTCAAGTATTTTTAATCTACTCTCTACTTGTATAAATAAACGAATGATTAATAACAGCATAACCACTATAATCGCTATTATTGTATGTGGATATCTAAACAGTATACTAATAACACTTCCAATTAACATCATGATAAATCCGTTTTGCTTCATCACTTCTGCACTATACCTGTTACCCGCATCCCATAATTCCTTATTTTTCATAGATCGTTTCGTACGATAACCATATGCCGCATTAATATCGGTCGGTGGATTTTTTTGAAGAATAATTGCCGCAAGTATAAAAATAATACCAATCAATATGCTTATTCCTATGTTTACTAGTGCATCAATCAATTATATCCCCCCTAACTTACACTTTCATTATACGACACAACCCTTATTTTTCCAATTTATAACACATTCACTTTCTTTCTTTCTTTCGATGTCTGGAACATACTTGGAAGTGTTACAAAACGTGCCCCTTTCGTTTTTAACTGCGGAATGATTTTGTCTAGTGCATCAACAGATCCTTGTAAATGCCCACCTGGAGTAGAATGCTGCAGTATGACACTACCTGGAAATGAATTCCCTAACACATTATTTGTAATCGTATCGGCACTTACACCTTTCCAATCAACTGTATCAACACTCCACTGTACAATCATAAAATTTTGCTCAGTTGCCCAATTCAATTGATTTTCAAGTATTTCACCATACGGTGGACGTATAAATTTAGGAGCATAGCCGGCTAAACGTTTTAATATTTCTTCCGTTTTTATAATTTGATTACGGTACTCAGCGTCATTTACTTTCGCTAAATTCGGATGACTGTACGTATGATTACCAATTACATGCCCTTCATTTGCAATACGCTTTACTACATTCGGAAATTTTTCTGCGTTTTCACCAAGTAAGAAAAAAGTAGCTTTTACATTATGTTGTTTTAACTTATCTAATATTTTTGGCGTGAATTCTGAATCTGGTCCATCATCAAATGTAAGAGCTACTTCCGCTTTATTATACGGTCCTGAAAATGCGTACGCATATTTTTCAACCCATGTAAATGGTGTCCACGATCCACGATCATCTGCTTTCATTTGTACTTCATAGCTTTGAGGGATATATGCGTATGGCAATGCGCTTATATAGTCTCCATAATAAAATGAGTTATATGGCATATAAGCATACGAAACATCTCGTTCTAGTCCCCATTGATATGGAGCAAACATTTCTGGCGAATAAAAATAATACATGATAAAAAACCTCCCTAAATTTTCATATGTGATTCATCTGCACTTTGTTAGAGAAATTGTTATTCATAAACAAAAATAAGACTGTCCTTAATTAGGACAGTCTTACTGCTTACTATTATTAATAAATCGATGTACTATCTTTTGGCAAAGCTTTCACATGTTTTAAATAGTTCGTCACTTTATCATCATCATCTTGCGGATATTGATATTCATATTTGTTAGCGATTTCGTTCGCCACTTCCCTAAATAAATCACCCATGACAAAGAATGACTCCCATATGTTTTCATATTCTGCATTAGAAAATGTTCTTTTAAATTGCACCCACATATCTTTTTCAATATATTGCTCGAAATGCTTTCCAAACTTCCCTGCATTAACTGTAAAATCTGTTTTCATACCAATATACCATTCTAGCATTACGATGAACATATCTCGCACTGGTCCCTCAAGCATTCCTTTTGCATAAGAAAGCTCTTCTCTCCATAGCCCTTTTGCCACATTCGTACTACACCACCAAAATTCATTACAACAATCCAAAAACTCTTTTTCTGTAGGCTTTTTTATTAAGTAATCTTTATCGCTTGCTGGCGGGAATCCTTCCATACAATTATCTTTATCGAGAAGTAATTTACTTAAACTATCTTGTCCAACGAACTTTTTTATTAACTCAACTGGAACTAGCGTTAAATCAATCCGATTCCCATCCATGAACTGCATTAAATACGGAAACTTCCCATCTTCATCTGGTTGAACTAACGACATTTCTTCTGGCATTTGTACTATCATTATTTCTCCAAATCTATGAACCCAATTATGATTAGACGTAAAAGATTGTATATCATTTACAACATACATAATATCATAGTCTTGAAAACAATCTCTTTTCACATTTGGATTTACACGCGATCCATTCATGATAACTGCTCGAATTCTTCCATCCTCTTTTGCTGTATTAATAATTAAGTCTAGCATTTCTTTTTCAGTTCTCATCTACTTATAGCCTCCAATTTTTTGATATATAATATAGTGTTATGTATGTCGGAGGCCCACGAGCTAATCTCGTTATACAAGATACATGTTATAATTTTTCAAACATCTTTTTCATTCTATCTATCTCCTTACCTCATTCTTTTACGATTGCCATTACAAATCCATCGTATCCCTTACTTCCGACAGTTTGAAGCGCTGTAGCACTAACACGTGGCTCAGCAGCTATTAATTCATAGAAACGACGTATCCCTTGTACACGAGGATCGGTACTAGTATTGTCAATAACTTCTCCTTCACGTACTACGTTATCCCCAATAATTACAGTACCCGGTCGTGATAGTTTTAGTGCCCATTCAAAATAAGCAGGGTTATTTTGTTTATCAGCATCTATAAAAATAAAATCAAACGGTTCATACTTCTCGTTTTCTATTTGTTGTAAAGAATCTAACGCTAATCCTGTTCGTATTTCAATTTTATCAGTCAAATTAGCACGCTCAATATTGCTACGTGCAATTTCAGCATGTTTTTCACTTGCTTCCAATGTAACAACTCGGCCTCCAGATGGCAATGCTCTAGCAAGCCATATCGTGCTATACCCGCCTAGCGTGCCAATTTCTAAAACATTACGAGCCCCTTGAATTTGTACTAACAGTTGTAAAAACTTCCCTTGCGTTGGTGATACATCATGTGCTGGCAAATTAGCTGCAGCATTAGTTTGAAGAACCCCTTCTAATGTAGAATCTTTCGGTATTAATACATCACTCATATATTGATCAACAGCCGTCCATTTCTCAATTCCACTCATGCAAATACCACCCCTTTCAATTTTCCAATGCTTTCTACCATTCACTTTTGATTATACCGAAAATTCTGTCTCGAATACAAAAAATAAAGAAGGGACATCTACCCCTTACAGAATAGATATCCCTTCTTTTAAAGTTAAATTTACTTCCTATGGATTAGTAGACCAAAGCCCAGCAGATTTAATAAATGTACGTTTATTTAATTTCAGCTGCGCTACGATAAATTCTGCAATATCTTCTGCTTGCATTACTTTATCAGGGTTTCCATCAGTTAATCCTAAATCAACAGCCATATCAGTTGCTACTGTACTTGGAGTTAAAGCTGTTACACGAATGTTATGTTTGCGAACTTCCATCGCTAACGATTCTGTTAAGCCAAGGACACCAAATTTAGAAGCACTATATGCACTTGTTACAGGTGCACCTTTTTGCCCTGCTGTAGATGAAATGTTAATGATATCACCAGATTGTTGTTCAATCATGCTCGGTAAAGCTGCACGAGTTGCATAGTATACACCCATTAAGTTTACTTGAATGATTTTTTCCCAATCAGCAACGTCTAGTTCTAAAAACTTACCGAATTTAGAAATACCAGCGTTATTAATTAAAATATCGATAGATCCTAAACCATTTTTTAACGTTTCAATCGCAGTTGTTACTTCTTCGTATGAAGAAACATCAGCAGTTGCAATAACGGCTTTTACACCTTCTGCTTCTACTTCTTTCGCTACAGCTTTTAAGTTTTCTTCTGAACGAGCTAATAAGCCTACATTTACGCCTTCTTTCGCTAATGCGATTGCGACAGCGCGACCAATCCCTCTACCTGCTCCTGTAATTAAAGCATTTTTACCTTGTAATAATTCTGCCAAGTATAACACTCCTTAATCATCTCAGTTATGTATTATATTAAAATTGTATCTATGTTTATGTAAAAAGGCAATGATGCACTTTCATGTGCGTAGGTTACTTGTAGGTAACTATAGAAAGTTTTTGTTTATAAGTTTCATGTTTTTACCATTATTCATGTAAAATAAAAACAAATCCAGCATAGGAGAGTGTATGTGTATGAAAAGAAAAAAATGGGTCTTGTTACTAACTGCAGTCGGACTATTTATCATATTGTTTGCCCTGTACTTTATATTTGGTAATCCACTAAATTATAAAGTAATAGAAAAAGATACTAGCAATTATCTCCATATTAAAAAAGGTTATAAGCAAGAAGAAATACAAGACATAACCGGAAAATATACTCCCATTTATAATATTGGCTATTATGCAACAGTAGTATATAAAGACGAACCATATTTTACATACTCTTATACATACGATGATAATAAAAAAATAATACAAGACAACGGTATTTTAGGAAGACATACTGAGTCATTTGAACATCTTAATTTAAACTGGTCTTTGTTTGACCAGTTAGTAGATGGTATTCATACAAACTTGCAAGGAAGAGGTTTAAGAGAAAAGAAAGATTATTCTATACGAAACGTTCAATTCATTGATATAGATGACGATAAAAACGGTGCAGAAGCATACGTTGACTTTAAGAACGATAAAGAATCTGATTACTCATACCGTATGAATAGCGAAGGAAAAGCTTATCAATATAATTGCAGTAACGGTAAATGCATTTTTAAAGAAAAATAGTGTTAGAAGGCTCTCCTTCTAACACTATTTTTCTTCATAATTAAGAATACACACAATAAATTCTGTTCCATTTCCTTCTTCACTCTCTACTTTTATCTCTCCTTGATGAAGGTCGAGTACTTTTTTTACAATAGCTAAACCTAAGCCACTTCCTCCATAGGCACGATTTCGTGAAGAATCCGCTTTATAAAAACGCTCAAAAATATGTTGTTTCTGTTCTTCTGATATACCGATTCCCGAATCACGGATGCGCACTTCCACTACTGTTTCATGTTCCTTTAACTGAATAGTAATCGTGCCACCGCTTGGAGTAAATTTAATACTATTATGAATTAAATTAATCCACACTTGACTCATACTTTCTTGGTCAGCAATAACATGTACTTTTTCTAAATCTAGTTCTAACTCGATTTCTTTTTCAGCCCAGAGTGGTTCACTATTTAACACAATTTGCTTTAACTGCTGATCTAATCGATAACTCACTCTTTCTGGTATATACTCTTCTGATTCTAAAAGAGTTAGCTTCAATAAGTTTTGACTTAGTTTAGATAATCTCGTTGTTTCAGTTTCAATAATGGTAAGATAATGTTTTCTTTTTTCCTCAGAAAGATTATCGTCTTGTAGTGCTCTAGCAAACCCTTTTATAGAAGTTAATGGTGACTGTATTTCATGAGAAACATTCGATACAAATTCTTGTCTCATTTTCTCCATCGTATTCAGTTCATCTGTCATATCATTTATACTTTTTACGAGCACACCAATTTCTCCATCATACTTTTCTTCATTTCGTATTTTTACGGAGAAGTCTCCTTTTGCAATTTTTTGTATCGGTTCAATAATAGTCCAAATCATTGCCTCTCGTTTTGGCCTCATTAATATTCCAATTAATGTCCAAATAAGAATAATAAATACAAAACCGACCATATCACTAATTAGAAAGGCAACAAATGGCGATACGTTTACGTCAAAAGCATTCAATATACTAGTTGCTACATAAAATGCGATAGACCAAATGATAGTAAGAAAAGAAAAGAGCGCTAATACCGCTCCAAATACTTTCAGCATCTTCAACTTACTCATTCGTTTTCTTTTTCTCATTTACTTACCTCTAAGCGATACCCTAATCCTCTTATTGTTTTAATACTAAATTTCGACTGCTCTTCTTGAAACTTCTCACGTAACCGATTAATATGAACGTCTAGTGTACGTTCATTCCCTTCAAAATCATATCCCCATATTTCTTCAATTAATTGCTCTCTCGAACAAGTTCTTCCCGATTTAGACCCTAAAGTAAAAAGCAGCTCAAATTCTTTTAACGGTAACATAACCGTTTGTTCTCCAGATGTAACTTCGAATGTTTTACGATTTAATAATACATTTCCAACTTGAATCGATTGTGAAACTGTAATTTGGTAACGTTTCAATAATGCCTTTACTCTCACTACTAGTTCTATAGGGTCAAATGGCTTTACAAGATAATCATCTGTCCCAAGGTGAAATCCTTTTACTTTTTGTGATGTTTCCCCTTTGGCAGTTAGCATCAGAACCGGGATATCATAGTATTTTCTTAATTCAAAACATACATCAAATCCATCCATATTTGGCATCATGATATCAAGAATAACCATATCGACTTTTACGTCATCCATTTTCCGAAGTGCATCTACTCCATCAATTGCCTCATATGTTTGAAAACCTTCTCGTTCTAAAAATACAGAAACGAGTTCCCTAATGTGTGGATCGTCGTCTACTATTAAAATTTTAGGTATCAAAGGAACCATTTCCTTTCTACTTAGCATCTAATATATTTTTTTAAAATGCACCCTCTTTAATTTTCAATTGTTGCGTTGCAAACTCACGATACATATCATGCGTCTGTAATAATTCATCATGCGTACCACTACCTGTAAGATTCCCTTTTTCAATAAAGATAATTTTATCTGCATCTACAACAGTAGAAAGTCTATGCGCAATCACTAACGTTGTTCTGCCTTTCATTAAGTTATTTAACGCTTTTTGAACGACAGACTCAGATTTACTATCTAAGCTTGAAGTTGCCTCATCGAGCATAAGAATTTGCGGATTTCGAAGTAACGCTCGGGCAATGGCAATTCGCTGTCTTTGTCCACCAGAAAGCTTCACACCGCGTTCTCCAACTTCTGTTGCATAACCGTTTGGTAAGTCATGAATAAATGCATCAACATATGCCATTGCTGCTACTTTTTCAATTTCTTCATCCGTTACTTCGCCTTCAACGCCGTAACAAATATTATCACGAATCGTTCCATCGATTAACGGACTATCTTGTGATACGTAACCGATTTGACGTCGCCATGACTGTAATGAATAACTCGTAATTGATTCTTTTCCTAATTTAATGGCACCACTAGTTGGCTCATAAAAACGTTCCAGTAATGAGAATAACGTTGTTTTCCCACTACCACTTGGTCCTACAATCGCTGTCACTTTTCCAGATTCAATTGTGAAATCAATATTTCTCAAAACTTGCTCTTCTTCGTTATACTCAAAATGTACATTTTCAAGAACGATCGGTTGCTTAGCATTTGTCACTTTCACACCAGTTTCATGATCTTCTACTTTATATTCTAAAATCGTACTAATTCTTTCCGTTGCACCAATTGCCTTTTGGAATTGTGTAAAGAACATAGATAATTGACTCATCGGCATTACAATTTGAACTAAATACAAAATAAACGCTACAAGTTCACCAGTTGTTAATGCACCGCTAGAAACTCTCATCCCGCCATATCCTACGATAATAACAAGTAGTGCCATTAAAACAAACGACATAACTGGCGAAATTAATGCTTGCACTTTTCCTTCTTTCAAACCAAATTGTAATAACTTTTGTATGCCTGTATTACCCGTTTCATATTCTCTTTTTTCTGTATTTGAAGATTTCACTAAACGAATTTCTGATAACACTTGCGTTAACACACTTGTAAAAGATGCCGTTTCATCTTGAAGTGCTTTTGAAATCTTATACATTTTTCGTCCAAGTGGAACTAAAATTAATACAGACAACGGAATAACCGTTAAAAGTAACGCAGTCATTTTCCAATCTAACACAAATAATACAATTAACGATCCAACAATTGAAATACCACCTGTTAATAAGTTTGACAAATGCTCAGAAATTAACGTTTTCACAACACCTGTATCATTCGTCATACGGCTAATGGTATCACCTGTTCTATTTTGATCGTAATAAGATACCGGCAAGATAAGTACCTTTTTCCACAAACGTTCTCTTAGTCCCGCTACAATCTTCTGCCCAATATAATTTAGTAAATATATAGACAACCCTGCCGCAATAGTTTGCATTACAAAGAAAGCAACTAACCCAACAATTTGTCCTGCACTAATTGAAGAAAGCGAAAAATTATCTACTAATCCTTTTGTTAGCATAGGAATAAATAAACTCGCTCCCGTAGAAAGCAAACTCATTAATAACGCAAAAATTAAAATTCCTTTCGGAGGATTTGTATCTTGAATAAGGCGTAAAAACTGCCTCCAGCTCCCTTTTTTCTTCATTTCATTTCTAACTTCCATTCCTGTTCATCTCCTCATGTTAAACCAAACTATTCTTTCTAAAATTAGAATACGATACAAATGTAAACTGAATGTAAACACACTTTTTCTATTTTTACAAAATATACATAAAAACTCATCTTTACAACAGATATAAACATCTGATATTATTACCTGGTACTTAATATTATTCTATGTGAATTATAGATAAATAATTTAAAACACGATATAAATCTCCAGTTAGTGAAAGGAGTATCCTTTTTGTAAACAAATATACATTCTGAAAAGGAAACAATTATTTTTATTCATGGATTAGTTGGCAATCGTCGCGCCTTCAAAAAGGAGCAAAAACGATTTTCTGCCTCCTACAACATTATAACTTATGACTTATTAGGTCACGGTGATGATAAAGGAGAAGCAATCGACTTTTCATTACAGCGTCTCGTAGATCAATTATTAAACTTATATGAACAAGAAGGTATTAAAAAAGCTCATATTTGTGCGCTAAGTTACGGCTGTTACATCTCTACAATTTTTGCACAAATGCATCCAGAAAAAGTATTAAGTATTTGTCATATTGGAGGACATTACAATAACCCTTCTCGCTTATATAGCGTATTCCAAAATTTTTGGGAGAAGCGAGGGGATGAATACTCTAAATGGCTCTCTCAATACGCAAATACTATTTTTCCAAGTGGTATACTAAAAGCAAATCCGTTTGCAGTCATTTCAAGAAATATTTACTACCGTTTCGGATTACAATTACATTCATCCATTATTGCCCAGTCATTACGACATCGGTTAGAATTCGATTTAAAGTCTAAATTAAAATCACTTCCTCACCCTATACTATGGGTAATGGGAGAGCATGATCATCTCTATAAATCTTGTCTATTTGATTTGAAATCTATTTTACCTAACGTTCTATATAAGGAAATACCTTTAGCAGGACATGCAGCGAACTTATTTCGTCCTAACTATTTCCATGACTTATATGATCGATTTTTAAATGGAAATTTAAAATAAAAACTATTAAACTTCCAATTTATACAATTATAAAAAGGCTTCCCAAGTTTCCTTGGAAAGCCTTTTCTCTATACGAAAAGTATATAAAACTACTTTTTCTTAGTATGCTTTTGTGTAACCTAATAGGTGCTTGCTCCAGTAAGAGTTACTTACAGAACTAATACGTACACCAGTTGCATCTGTTTCTGCACTAATGAACTGACCGTTTCCTAAGTAAACACCCATGTGAGAAGGACCTGATTTATAAGTATTTTGGAAGTATACTAAATCACCTGGTTGTGGATTGCTAGTTTTTGTTTTAGAGCTCCAGTATCCAGCAACTGTTTGACGAGCGCCTTTATGACCAGTTTGATTTAATACGTAGTGAATGAATCCACTGCAGTCAAAACCAGCAGGTGTTGTACCAGCATTTCTGTATGGTGAACCATTTAAAGATCTAGCGAATCCAGCGATTGAAGATGTATCTCCACCTGTTGTTGGTTTTTGTACGTCTTTACCTGGTTGTTGAACGTTATTTGTAACGTTATTGTTATTGTTATTGTTATTTGTAACGTTGTTTACTCCGCCTTTTACAAACTTAACGAAGTCTGCACTTACGTAACCCGTGCGGCCGTTATGGTTAATTTTGTACCAACCATTTTCAGCGCCAGTAACGTTTAGTACTTTACCATTTGTTACTCCACCGATTACAGCGTTGTATGTAGCTGGGCCTGTACGTACTTTTAAAGCACCAGTGTTAACAACATAAGAACCACCAGTTTGAACTGTTGTAGTATTGTTGTTTGTAGTTGGTTGTTGTGTTTCGTTAGATACAGCAGAACCACCTTTTGTTACGAAGTCTTTGCTTACGTATCCAGTTCCACCATTGAAGTTGATTTTAAACCAATCTTGTACTTCACCTACAACTTGTACTGTTTTACCTTTGTTTACAGAACCTAAAACTGTATGAGATGTACTTGGGCCTGTACGTACGTTAAGTGAAGAAACGTTTACTGTATAAGTACCTGTTCCTTGTTGAACAGTCGTTCCTGTTTTGCCACCAGTCGTTACGAAGTCACCACTTACATAACCTGTTTGACCATTTACGTTTACTTTGAACCAACCGTTTTCTTGTCCAACTACTTGTAGCACTTGACCTGATTTCACTTTAGAAATAACGTTATGTCCTGTACCAGCACCTGAACGAACATTTAATACATCAGCAGTTACTGTGTATTTTAATTCAGAAGTTGTTTCTACAGTTTTTGTTTCAGTTACAGTCGTTTGAGTTTGAGTTTGTCCATTAATTTCTTTTAGCGCTTCATTTGAAACTTGTGCATGAGCAGAATCCATTCCTGGAACTGCAACGCCAGCTACAGAAGCTGCTGCTAAACCTGCAATTACTTTTTTCATAAGTTGTCTTTACTTCCTTTCCCTACTATCCTCTTAAAAAAAACTTAAAACTTTAATACTTTACAATATTATCAAAGTAAAATATTCATCCAGTTCCATTTTTTAGCAAGAGTTTTATTTTTCACACAGAGTTCATTTTAAATGAACAAAGTGAAATCCGTGTGAACTTCATGTGAACTTTATCATTAATTATAGTGTTTTTGCAATGATTTTTTCAAATTTCTTATATATCGCATGAAAATTCGACATTTCATTTAATATCTCAATATAAAACATCGCTTTTCTATCTTCTATAAAAAATTCTATTAACCTAATACAAACCACATTATGTATTTCCTTATAAAGCTCCTTACATGAAGTATACTTTCATCATGACAAAAATCACTCTATTTATCAATAGTATAATATTTTTAGAAAACTAAATTTCTATACTATCTACAATTTTGAAATAATTTGACGAATTGTAAGATTTATTTCATAAAAACCATTTCTCCTTTAAAGAAAACACACACTATACCAACTGTTTTCTTTTCTGATAATGGAATTTATAGGATAATCATAGTATTATATATCATAATAAAACTTTAATTAGTAAAGGTTTTATCCTCCCGCTAATTATTAACCCTCACTACTCGGGCTACCCATTAATGCGGAATTTTATTGGAATAAAAAGAGGAGGCATATTTGTGAGAAATATAATAGATGATCCAATACAAAAAAATATAGAGCCATACTATGCTTTTATTCAATTCGTTTCAATGATAACATTACAAAAAGTATCAGCTATTGAAATACGTAAAAATGAATTAAAAAATCAGATGAAAAATGCTGGACAAAAAAACCCTTATTACGTATAAAAAAGGTGAACAGGTTATATTCCTGTTCACCTTTTATCAAATTATTTTATTTATAAATTTTCACACGGTTTTCTAACGGTTGGAATTCTTTTTCACCAGCATGTACTACCGGTTTACCAAATGGCATTTGCGCAGTGAGCTTCCAATTTGCTGGAACATCCCACTCTTTTCTCACTTCTTCATCAATTAGCGGATTGTAATGCTGCAACGTAGCACCAAACCCTTCAATTTCTAAAGCTGTCCAAATTGCAAATTGTAACATTCCTGATGATTGCTGAGACCAAGTTGGGAAATTATCTTTATATAATGCAAAGTTTGCTTGAAGGCCTTCCACAACTTCACTGTCTTCAAAATATAAAACCGTTCCATAACCACTTTTAAATGCATTCATTTTTTCTTCAGTAGGTGCAAAGTTATTTTCAGGTACAATTTTTCTTAATGTTTCTTTCGTAATATCCCATAATTTATCATGTTGTTCTCCTAATAAAACAACAACGCGAGCACTTTGAGAATTAAAAGCTGAAGGTGTATGTTTTACAGCATGATAAATCACTTCTTGAATTTTTTCATCAGAAACTACTTGCTCTTTACTAATTGCATAAATAGATCTTCTGTCTTCAATTGCTGAGTAAAAATCTTTTGCCATCATAATTCCCTCCAATTTTCAATTGAGGCTATTTCATATGTATATGTCATATTACGCCCCTCAAACTTATTATTAATAAGCTTATAACTTTATAATATCACAGCAACAAATAAACTCAAATGATAACACTTGTATTTAGAATCTTTTTCCTTTTTAAAGTTAAAATAAAAAGACCGTTTGTTGTTATCTAAAATTAGTAACAACAAACAGTCTTACTTATGTAGCGATCTAGATTCGTATTTTACTTACTTAATTAACTAATCCAAATGCATACGACATTAACTTATTTGTCTCTGTAAAACGTTTTGTTTTACTTGATGTCCCCATGACTACTGTAATAATTCTGTTATCACCTTGCTTGGCAGTCCCAGTAAAACAATATCCTGCACTATCTGTAAATCCTGTTTTTAGTCCGTCCATTCCTTCTATATATAAACTTTTATTATTTTTGTTTAACATGTCGTTTGTGCTTATAACATTAATATTATTAAATGCTAGCTGACTTTGACGCAAGTGAGTCACTTCTAATATTTCCGGATAATCTTTTATAAGATGATACGCCAATTGTGCTACATCAGCAGCCGTCATTTTTGTTTCACTTCCATCTGGCTCTTGTAATCCAGAAGCATTTGCAAATTTAGCATGTTCCGACATTTTTAACTGTTTCGCTTTTGCATCCATAAGCTGAACGAAATCTTTCTCCGATTTTGCCATATGTTCTGCTAAAGCCACAGCTGAATTATTAGCTGACTCAATCATTAATGCATGATATAAATCTTTAACAGTTAATGTGTCATTAACTTGTACTGGGATTCTCGCTCCCTCTGTTTGTGCCGCCTTCGCACTCATTTTAACTGGATCTTCCCAGCGAACTTTCCCGTTATGTATACTCTCTAGTAGGAGATACGCTGTCATCATCTTAGACATACTAGCCGGTGCAAAAGCTTCATTTTCATTATATTGATAAATAATATCTCCATCACTCGCATCGATAATCATAGCCGCTTTTGCGTTAATTTCTGGTGGGATGTACTTTGGCGGGACTACTTTTTCAGTAAATCCTGCTTTAGGTAGTTCTGCCACTTGCAAAGGTTGTCCTTCTACATTCGCTACGCTCTTTTGATTTCCTTGGAATAAGAACCAACATATCCCTAAAATAATGACTAATAGGACTGTCATCCTTCCCCATTTTAACCGATTCATTTCAAAACTCCTTTAGCAAACCTTTTATACACTCACATTTAACCTTAACAACAATTCCTTTATACAGTCAAGGTAAAAAGTATATTTATTCATATACAGGAATTATTATTTTAATTTGTTTATGTTACACTTATAATACTGAAATATAAGAATATTCAACAATAAAATCTTGTAAATAAACTATTTAATAGAAGGGATTCATACAAATGCTACTTCCAAAATCATTAAAATATGGAGACACAATTGGGATCTACTCCCCTTCTTCACCAGTAACCTACACTTCTCCAAAAAGATTTGAACGAGCAAAATCTTACTTACAACAGAAAGGGTTTCGTATATTAGAAGGTTCATTAACAGGTCGATATGATTTTTATCGTTCTGGTAGTATACAAGAGCGTGCTGATGAACTAAATGCCTTGATAAGAAACCCTAATATTTCTTGTATTATGTCAACAATTGGTGGGATGAATTCAAATTCAATATTACCTTATATTGATTATGACACTTTTCTAAATAACCCTAAAATAATGATTGGATATTCAGATGCAACTGCTTTATTACTAGGAATTTATGCTAAAACAGGAATCCCTACATTTTATGGGCCCGCTCTCGTCCCTTCCTTTGGCGAATTTGAACCTTTTGTTAACTGCACATACAAATATTTTGCAGAAACTTTACTACATGATCAATCTCTTCCTTATCATATAAAACAACCATTATTTTGGTCAGATGAATTTATTAATTGGGAAGAAAAGACGAAGGAGAAAGAACTTCGACCAAACAATTGGATTTCAGTAATTGAAGGAAAAGCTACTGGGCGTATTATTGGCGGGAATTTAAACACGATACAAGGAATTTGGGCTAGCCCCTATATGCCACATATTCAAGAAGGCGATATTCTCTTTATTGAGGACAGTTCAAAAGATGCAGCTACTATCGAAAGAAGCTTTTCATTCCTTAAAATTAACGGTGTATTTGATAAAATTTCAGGTATCATTCTTGGAAAACATGAGCAATTTGATGATTGTGGTACAAATCGAAAACCTTTTGAAATACTGTTGGAAGTACTTCAAAATCAAAGAATTCCTTTTCTAGCTGACTTCGATTGTTGTCATACACATCCAATGATTACTATACCTTTCGGTGTTCAAGTAGAGTTGGATGCAACAAATAAAACGATACATATTGTAGAATCTTGGAAAAAATGAATGCATGGCTTCTATTGTTTTACAATAAAAGCCATGATACTATATAATTTGGAATGTGAAAGATTAAACAAAATATATTTCTATATCTATCATTAAAAAAACAGATATAAATAGATATTTATATGTAAAAGAGAGTGAATAAATGAAACCAACTATTAAAAATTATGTATTTTTACATGTAGCTTTTTTGATATATTCTATCATTATGGTTTACATGAAATGGGCAGCTCAATTTCCAATTGCTTCAATCTCATTTTTTGTTGCTTATTTCGGACTAGTTATACTTTTATTCGGATATGCAATTTTATGGCAACAAGTAATTAAACATTTCGAAATTTCAAAAGCATATTCACATCGAGGGATTATTATACTATGGTCAATGCTTTGGTCAGTATTTCTATTTGGAGATACAATTCAGTGGAATCATTTACTTGGTGCAGCTATTATTATCGTCGGAATTGTGGTGGTGACAAAAGATGAATAGTTATATGCTATTGTTTATTTTCGGGATAATTTTAGCAAATTACTCACAAATATTATTAAAAAAAGCTACTTTACAACAATACGATTCTAGAATAAAAGAATATGTGAATCCTTATGTTATTATCGGTTACTCTTTATTTGTACTTAATGCTGGATTAAATGTAATCGCCATGAAGGGCATGGAATTAAAACAAGCATCAGCATTAGAATCCTTAAGTTATATCATCATATTAATTTTCGGTTGGTATTTCCTAGGGGAAAAAATAACGAAACGTAAACTCATCGGCAACATGATTATTATCGTTGGTGTAATCGTTTATTGTATCCAATAACAAAAAGCTCCGTTTGTAACAAACGGAGCTTTTTGTTATTGACCTAAATTTTGCACCTTATCTTTCAAATCACGAACTTGATCTATCGTCTGCATGAGCTCTGAGTTTTTAAATTGCTCTACGTCCATTTTTCCTTCCTCTATCTTTTTCATAGACGTATCAATTAACGAATTTAGCTTTTCATTATATCCAACGATTTGTTGATGAAGATCCTTCGCTACATCTGGTGGCGTTAATTCATTGAAAGCTGGTATATCTTGTTTAATTTCATTCAGCTTCGTTTCTAATTCTTTTCGAGCTGTCCCATCGTTAATAGCTTTCTCTGCTAATGCCGGTGCTTCATTTGCAAATGCGCTTATTTCATTTACATAGTCTGTCGCCTTTTGAGCATAATCTATGGAGTTCTTTCCTTCCTCCACTATTGAACATCCCATTAAACCAATTGAAACTATAAATACTAATAAAATTGATTTTATTTTCATTTCAGACTCCCTTCGTCTTTATAATTGTCTATAATTTTCTCTATCATAACTTCTAGCTAAATTGCTTACAACCTTTTTTCAAATAGCTATTTATACTCTTACATGCCCTATTATTGTTACAACATCTATTTCTATATGTACGCTTATAATATCTTCAATTATATCCATATATCCTTGTCCTATAGCTGCTCCATAGTATAATGTAATCCCCTTCTTTTCATACACTGACTGTGGCACTGAAAAAATAAATCTCCTCAAGTTTCTTTCATCAGCTGGTTCCATAATTAAAACAATCCCATCCTCATCAAACATATACGCTCGCCCTCCAACTTTACATTCACTATGGCTCAGTATTGCCTTGGTCAGCAAAATTTAAAACATAATAAGTTAAGATACACTCTGCTCTATCATAAAGTGAAACTTTAATCAGCTCCCACCTAATTTCTTTGCTTTCGCTGAATTTTGAGGTGAAGTCTTACTGCCCGGCAAATAGCGAGATAAAAATAAAAAGCATTCATTCTTTTTTATTAAGAATGAATGCTTTTTAAAAAATCAATTTCCAACTCTAGCATCTTTTTTTGACGAGGTTTTACTTTCCTTACGGGAACTCCAGCGTAAATATACCAATCATCTAAACTCTCTTTTACCATACTCATCGCGCCGACTGCCGTACCTTCTCCTACAGTTACATTTGGAAAAATAATAGAATTAGCACCAATAATCACATGTTTTTTAAAAATAACTTTTCCTACTTTCACATTCCTATATTGATTCGGGACGGTTGGCCCCATTAATGTATTTCCACTGAAATCATCAAGTACTGCATATACGATTGTTTTAGCTGAAATGTTTGCAAAGTCATGCATTTCAATCCCAATTTCCCCTCCATATAACGCTGTATACGCCGAGATGTGCGAATAACTTCCAATTGTGATTTTACCACTTAAAATGCAAAAATCATCAATTCTTACATGATTGCCAACTGATATAGCACTCGGATTATATATACTTGCTTTTTTACTAACCAATACATTTTTCCCAACAGATAAAAATCCAATTTTCTTTAGTTCTTCTTGACTATAAAAACTATTCATCTACCGACACCACCTTCTGCTCTAAACAGATTACAATTTGCTCTACTAGTTCTTTCGTCATTCCTTCCCATAAAGGTAAACTTACGATTCGTTTTGCTATTTTATTCGTTTTTGTTAAATCTGTAGACTTATAGTTTTTAAAAAGAACTTGTTGGTGGCAAGATGGTGAAAAGTATAATCTAGCTTCTATTTTCTGTTTTTTCAGTTCTTCTATTACTTGTATGTTGCGAACTTCTTCTGGACAAATGATAGGCATAAATTGGTGAATAACTGCTTCTGTCTTTTGGACTTTCCACCCTTTTTTCATTAACCCAGTATTTTGTAACAACTGTTTATACCATTCAGAAATACGGGTGCGTTCTTTTAATTTTTGATCCCACTTTTTTATAGTCGCAATCCCAATAGCTGCTGCGTATTCAGACATTTTACAATTAAACCCCATCATCGTGCATTCACGATTTTTATCAAATCCGAAATTCCCCATTCTTTTAATACGTTGTATATCTTCTTCGTTTTTACTATATATGAGCCCTCCTTCACCAATTCCGAACGGCTTTGTTGCATGAAAGCTATATACGATCATTCCACTAAAATCTTGACCGTAATGCATCCCTCCATTCATTAATCCAAATCCCGGCGCCGCATCTACGACAACCGGAATCCCCTTCTTCTCTAATTCTTCATATTCTTCTAAGTTCATCCATGATCCAAAGGTGGCGTACGGGACAACAATCGCAACCTCTTCTTTTAATTCTTCTATCTTATCCAAAAGTACCGTTTTATCCATATACCAATCATCTATTGAAATATCAATAAAGTAAGGTTCCAATCCACACCAAATAGCGGCTAAGGCAGTCGCAGGGAATGTAAAGCTAGGCATGAGAGCATACTTTCCCTTTCTTCTTTTCTTTAGTTGAATAGCCGCCATTAACCCTAACGTTGCGTTTGCTACTGTTGTAACAGCTCCCCTGTTTTGAAAAAACGCCGACATAATTGTTTCCTCAAAACGTTGATTTATAGGTCCATAATTCGTATATATGTGAGATGTATCAATTTCCTTCAATTCGTCCAAATACTCACTTACAGGTACAGTTGAAGCACGTAAAAAAGGAATATTCTCCATATCTATCTATTCCTTCCTATCATTTTCGGACAATATAGAGCATATCTGTTTCAGATAATCCAAATTTCCTAGCACTTTTCATTCCTTGTTTTTCCGCTATGTTATATAATTCTACCTTAAATCCTGCATTCATTAATCGTTGAATAAATCCCGATTGATTATAAATTCTCACATGATCTTCTTGACCAAAAGCTAGTTTCCTCAATTGTGGTGTTACAATTAATTCATTCTCTACAATAAAATCTACATTCATTACGATTGGTACTTGAATAATTCCCCATCCATTTGGCTTTAACACTCTATATAACTCTCGCATTGCTTTGTCATCATCAGGAACGTGTTCTAACACATGACTACATAATATTACATCAAAAGTATTACTATCATATGTAATCCTTGTAACATCAATTTCCTTCATTAATGGATCCTTTGGTTCTAAGTCACCACATACATACGTAATATTTTTATACTCGTTAAACCAATCTCTTAACTTCGCTTCAGGTGCAATATGAAGCATTGTATAGTTTCTATTTAACAAGTCCGTTTCCGTTTCAATGTACGCACGATACAATCTTTCACGATCCATCGAATTACAAACTGGACATATCCCTGTATCTTTATTCCACATCTCAAATTTATATTTCGGAAAATCATAATGTGCTGGCCAAGGTGAAAATTTTTCAAATTGTTGATTGCAATATTGACAATAACAAGATTCTTTCTCGAACATATGAGCAACTAACTTGTTTAATCCTTTTTTTATCTTTTCATTATAAATTTGATCTAGTTCGCCATTTCTTACTGCATCCTTAACTATAAATCCCGCATTTTCTAAACAATAAGATAAACTCTCTTTATACTCACTTTCGGAACTTAAAAATCCACTATTATATGCATCTATAATTAATTCAATCCACTCTTCAATTGTCATTAAAATAAAATGCATTTGTTTTTGATTTTGTCCACTATGTTGTCTAAAATAACTAAGAGGTTCTTGTATATAAACTACTTTTCCTTTCCTCATCATATCTAGCCAAGTTGCAATGTCATTAATAGCAGAATAAGCCTTTCCTTTAAAACATCCAAACTTCCCGTCAAACAAATTCCGATTAAACAAAACAGTTGTCGGCTCACCAACTACATTTTTCAAGTTTTTTAACATATAATTCCCTAATTCTTTTCCTTCAAAAAGTGTAGTTTCTTTCGCGATTTTCATATTTAATGTTGAAGGTGGTAATATCTCTCCATTCTCATCAATCAGTTCACGATATGACGTCACAAATGAAATATTTTCTAACGTCAAAAAGTATTGCATCATTCTCTCGATCTTTTCATGATGAAATAAATCATCATCTAATAAAAAGTTTATATAGTTCCCATCCGCAAGTTCTACACACTTATTAAAGTTTTCGGCAACTAACGGCGTTTCATTTTTAACATATGTAATACACTCATATTCACGTAAGTACGGTTGAATCATAGCATTGACTTCATTATTTGTACTGTCGTCAGAAATAATAATTTCTATATTTTCATATGTTTGATTCAGAGCACTGTTGAGCGCTAATTCCAAGTAATAAGGTCTATTGTACGCAGGAATAAGTATACTTACTTTCGGTAAAGAAGAATTATTATTTATATGTTGTTTTTTCTTTTCTATGTTTATTTTCTTCGCTCTAATTTTTTGGTAATAGTCTAATGTATATAATATGGATGATGGAACTATCCTTCTTGCATAATCTAGAAAATTAGTTACCGCTTTGTCTAACTCTTTTTCGGTGGATAAGAAACCATATTGTTCTCCTGCTATAATACTGTGTGAAAAATCTTCTAACCCATCCATCATTTTATTAGATTCATTTAACTGTTGATCTGGATGTAATCGAAAGTAACTAAGTGTTTCTGATATATATACTGCTTTTCCTTTACTTAATAAAGATAACCATGAAGCTATATCTACGTTACATAAATACCGCCTCTTATCAAAAATCCCATATGGTTCTTGCAAATCATTTTTACGAAATAAAACTGTTGTCGGTTCTCCAATATAATTTTTTTGCTCCACAATTACCTTATTTCCTAATTCTGTTCCCTCTATAATCGTATCTTCATCAAATAAACGGACAGTTGAATAAATATGTCGCAGTTCTTTCCCTTTATCATCAATTACTTGACGATGAGATGTTACAAGCTTAATTTCATTATCTAAATCATGGAAAAAATACTTCATCATTTTTTCAATTTTATTTACATGAAATACATCATCATCCATTAAAAAATTTATATACTCACCGTTCGCTTCATGAAATAACATTAACGCATTTTCAAATTGTCCGAGAGTTGATCTATTTTTTATATAAATAATATTTGAATGATTACATAAATATTTTTGTAACACTTTTTCTGTTTCATCATTCGTGCTGTCATCTCCAACTATAATTTCTATATTAGGGTATGTTTGTTCTAATACACTACATAACGCCTTTTCAAAGTAACGAGGACGATTATACGTAGGAATTAATACACTTACCAACGCAAGTTGCTCTACCACCTCTTCAGTTCTTTCAATACGAGTTCTCATTTTAACTCTCTCACCTCTTCGCATATTATTTATATACGCGACACAAAAATCACATTACTTTAACTGTATGGAGCCTATATACTTTTATGCAAACATGAAACAAAATATCATACTTTTCGTTCCTGAATAAACATATTTAATAACGCGGACATTTTATTTGCACCTTTTTTATTCATATGATCACTATCATAAAAATCATCATCACAAAATAATGGTGAATCAAATAGATCTATAATTTGAAAAGAATATTGAGTTTGAAAATCATTTATAACTTTATAAAAATCTTCTTTTAATTTCTTACTACTACAATTGAAATAATGTGAGGTAACGGGGAACACAACAATTAATGGCTTTATATCGTTTTTCAACAGTAATTCTAAATATTTCTTAAAAATCATTTTATTTTCAACTAAAGTATGAGGATACGCCAATTTAGCATGTGAAGCTGCTCTTATTTTCCCGTGTTCTTCAAAAGGAATGTGAAGTGGAATGATATTCCATTCAGCATTTATCCAAGGCAGTATCAATGATTCATCTTTTAGTTCATCTAATAAAATATATTCAAAATGCAAATTAAAAATAGAAAGAAGTGGTTTCGGAGTATTTAGATGTAAGAATCCATCAGTGGGTAGAGGAGAATGAACTACAGTATGATGACCATCTTGAAACAATGGATAATATACTTTGTGAATTCTATACGATTCAGATGATAACGACATATCAAAGAAAAACGAGAAATAGGCTATTCCTATTAAACAATATTGAAATGAATGAGTGTTTGATAGAAGTTGTGACGCTATTAAATAATCATAGTATAGATCTTGAGATGGAAGTGTTAATTTTATTGACTTTTTTGAGAGGAGCTCCGTACTTATGCCACAATGTGGATAAGACAAACCGGTAGCAAACAATTCATACGTCGGATCACTCTTTGCTTTTTTCATAGAAATGTATAAAGACATAAGATCCGGATTTATTTGATAGATAGAAATTAATTTATCCTTCCATTCATACATGTATTTTGTTAAATTAATAATTTTTGAACTTTGCACGCCCCTATTTATCAAGTCATTTGTAAGTTTTTCTGCGTCCACTCTCCAAATGACTATATATTGAAAAGAATTTTCTATTCGAACAACATCTGAAACGTCTATAACATGAACTATTGTTTTACATTTATTTTTGTCTAATGTATTTCGAATCCTATCCCCTGATAATTCATCACTTAAAACAATGATTTTATATTGCTCCTTCATGCACATCCCTCCATTATATGTATAATATGAAATTCATTTTTAATTCGTAACAATCATATACACCTGCAATCTAACAAAAAAAATAGCTTCACCATTAGGCGTAGCTATTTTTACAATTATTGCTTATTCAAATTATATTCCTTTATCTAACTCATAAAGTTTACGATACTTTTCATTTTCTTTCAGAAGTTGTTTATGACTACCTTGCATGACAATTTGGCCACGATCAAGGAATATAACTTCGTCTACATGTTCTATTCCTACAAGATGGTGCGTAATCCAAATAACCGTCTTTTCTTCCGTTGCAGAAAACATAGTTTCAATTAAAGACAATTCTGTTTTTGGATCTAAACCGATAGTCGGTTCATCAAGTACAATAATTGGTGTTTCTTGCATAAGAGTTCTAGCAAAAGCAACTCTTTGTCTTTCCCCACCAGAAAACCGCTTTCCCATTTCATGCATTTTTGTTTGTAATCCGTCTGGAAGAGAAGTAACATGTGAAGCTAGTTGTGCTTTCTCTAAAGCTTTCCATATCTCTTCATCCGTCGCCTCTGGTTTGCCAATTCGTACATTATTTCCAATTGTCGTATCAAACAAATGCGGCTTTTGATTTAATACAGAAATATATTTAGATAAAAGATTCGTATGAGCTCGTTCACCATTCAATACAACTTGGCCATTTACTGGGCTTAACGCCCCTGTTAACAATTTTAGTAAAGTAGATTTCCCTGTCCCACTTCTCCCTAAAATAGCAATTTTCTTCCCTGCTTTTATTTGTAATGATACATCTTTTAATACAATCTCATTACTATCTGGATAACTATACGATACGTGATTCAGTTCAATATCTACATGTTTTGGTTCAATATAATCTTTCTCTCCATGCAAATCCGTTTCATCATGTAAAACACTATCACTTTCTACGCCATTAAGACGATGGGTAGATTCTACGTACGACGGTATTCGATCGATGGCATCTGCAATAGGAATAAGCGCGTTCGTTACAGATAAAGTCATTAATACGAAAGCTGCGATAACTGTAGGAGCAATTTGTTCACTTGCCGCTCCATTCCCAGTCCATATGATCATCGAAATAACTACAATACCTACTACTAATTGAATGATACTGTCCCGAATATGATACCAGCGTTTCACTCTCTTTTCGATTTTTAACAACTGATCATTTTGTTTTACATACTCATTAATAAATTCATCTTTACGACCACTTGCTTGCCAATCAGATAATCCAAAAACAGCATCTGTCAGTTGTTGATACAAACGGCTTCTGCCTTGCTTTAAAGTAACATGGTGTTTCTTCATCAAAAGTAATGATACAAATGGAAGAAGAAACACGATAATAGCTAACATACAACCTACAATAAGTGCAAACACAAGGTCAAATGCACCGATAACAAGTACGAAGATACTATAAACAACTAGCGCTAATATACTAGGAAATATTGTACGTAAATATAGGTTTTGCAAATGCTCTATATCTTCGGATAACACTCCTAACATATCACCCGTTTGAAATCGAGAACGGAAAAATAACGCCTGTGGTTCTACTATTCTATATAGCTTCGTTCTCATTTTTTCTAATATACGTAGTACGACATCATGTCCGACTAAGCGCTCTATATAATGAAACACAGCTTGCCCTATACTAAACGCTCTTGTTGCAACAATAGGAACATATACAGCCATTACATTTTCTGGTCTAAGGGCAGATTTTGAGATTAAATAACCTGAAATAAAAAGTAACATCGCTCCTGAACTAACTCCAAGAAGACCAAGGAAAATAGTTAAAGTCATTCTACCTTTATTTTGTTTTATATAAGGTTTAACCCAGTTACTCATTTCTCTCCCCTCTCTTCCCTATGAAAATGTAATGTCTCATTCTCTAAAAGTTCTTCATACGTCCCACTTTCTTTCATTTCCCCTTTATTTAAAATAAGGATATGGTCCATTTGTTTCATCCAATGTAGACGGTGAGTTGCTAAAAATACTAACTTTCCATTAAATAGATGTAACATCGCTTGCTTTATTTCAAATTCGGTTTCAATATCAAGATGTGCCGTAGGCTCATCTAATAAAATGATTGGTTTTTTACTTAAAAGCGCACGCGCCATAGCAACACGCTGTTCTTGTCCGCCACTTAGCATACGTCCACCTTCTCCAATTCTTTCGTGCATCCCATTTGGAAGTGATGTAACGAGTGAACGAAGGCCGACTTCATTAATAACTCTTTCAACTTCTTCATCTGTTGCATTTGTTTCATAAAAACGAATATTATCCTTTAATGAAAGCGGAAATATATAGGGTTGCTGCGGAATATAAGCAATATTTTTTTGCCAATCTTCACGAGTAGATCCATCAACTTCTACACCATTTACTAACATCTTTCCACTCGAAGGAGATAAAAAACCTGCTAATACGTCGATTAACGTCGATTTCCCTGCACCACTTTCACCAATAACACCAATAGCACCGTTACCTTCCCAAGTAAAATTAATCCCTTCTAATATAGCCTTTTCAGATTCAGCATTATTAACTTTGATATCTTGTAATTTCAAGCTACTAGAGGCATTCCATACTATATCTTCATTTAAATCTTTCTTTTGTATTCCTTTTTGTTGTTGCAAAATCTCTTCTATTTGCTCCATCGCAATTTGTCCATCTAATGTCGCATGATAATTTGCTCCCACTTGTTTAATCGGCAGAAAATATTCCGGAGCTAAAATCAAAATTGTAAGGGCTGGTAATAGTATAATCGTTTCATCTATTAAACGTATCCCTAATCCAACTGCCACAAACGCGATTGATAAACTCGTAAAGAAATCTAATGCAAAAGAAGAAAGAAAAGCAACTCGCAAAGTACGCATCGTTGCTTTTCTATATCTTTTACTTACTTTTTCAATCTTTCCTTCGTGCTGTTCACTTTTCCCTAAATACTTTAATGTTTCTAAACCTTTTAACGTATCTACAAAATGGTTCGAAAGTACACGATATATCTCATACTGACTATCTGCCATTTTTTGCGCTGCTAATCCGAGAAGAATCATAAATATAATCACGATAGGAATCGTTACAACTAAAATGATTCCAGACTCAATATCTAGCGTAAAAACATATAGTACAATTAGACCTGGAACGATACTACTTCTAATCATTTTAGGAATCGTTAATTCAATATATGTTTTAAATTTCTCAATCCCCTCAATTGATAAGGTAACCAGATGACCCGTTCCAACAGTTTGAACATACCTTGGACCTAATGTGAAATATGCCTCTATCAATTGTTTTCTTAGTAACGACCCTGTTTTTTCGGCAAAACGTTCCACTAATATTTGTGATGTTCGAACTACTATGTTACGCGCTGCAAACGCGATACCAAAATAAACAATTTCACTTAATATTGTTTGTACTGTCTCTCCATGAAATAAAAACGTAATAGCTCGTGCTAAAAAGATTGTTTGCGCAATAATACTAAAAGCTTCTAAAATACTAATAATCGTTAACGCTACATATAAAATACGGCTACCGGGATAAGACGGAAGTCCTCTTTTTCTTTTCATTAGTACTCCAAATCGTTGTCTGACTTAACAGGTTGTCTAAATACATAATAACTCCATATTTGACTTCCGATAACGAAAGGCAAAATAGCAATCGCAAAGTAAGTCATAAGTTTTAATGCATAAGCTCCTGATGCTGCGTTGTAAATTGTCAAATCATTCATTGCTCCTAAAGAGCTAATCATAACACGTGGGAACATACCGATAAATACACTCGCACTTAGTAAAATGATTGTTAAACTCGTCATAAAGAAAGCCCAACCATCTCTTCTTCTTTTATTTAATAACGTGGACACTAATAGTGCTACAAAAGCTCCGATTGGTACCATAATCCATTCTGTTCCATGAGCAGTGAAAATGTCGGTTTTCCATAACCCCACACCAGCAAAAACAAGAAGTGTAATTAATGAAAATGGTGCAATTTTTATTGCAGCAATTCGTGCACGTTCTCTCAATTTACCAGTTGTACGTATCGTAAGAAATTGTAATCCGTGAACAATACATAGTAGGAGAAACATTACTCCCCCAAGTAACGCAAATGGATGAAGTAATTGCAGGAATCCACCTACAACATTTTTACTCTCATCAATAGGTACACCTACCATAAAGTTTGCAATCGCAACTCCCCAAAGGATAGGAGGTAACATACTTCCAATAAACATCCCCCAATCCCACGCACTCTTCCATTTATGATTATCTATTTTCGCACGAAATTTAAAGGAAACACCTCTTAAAATTAAAGCAAGAAGCATAAATACAAACGGAATATAAAAACCACTAAATAAAGTTGCATACCAGTGCGGAAATGCCGCAAACATGGCTCCACCAGCACAAACAAGCCATACTTCATTCGCGTGCCAGAACGGTCCTATTGTATTTAAGTAAACTCGTTTTTCAAAATCATTCTTTCCTAAAAACCTCGAAACCATTCCTACCCCAAAGTCGAAACCTTCCAGTACGAAGAATCCAACAAATAAGATTGCAATAACTAAAAACCATAACTCATTAAGAGATAACATACTCTTCCTCCTTATCAAATGGATCATGGCTTTGATAATCCTTTTTCGTTTTCTTATTCTTGTGGCCCTTAATGGTACGAACAAATAAGTACACACAAATTCCACCCATAATTAAATACATTGATGTGAATGAAATAAGTGAGAATAATACTTCACCGAATGTTACATTTGGTGATACAGCATCTTCTGTTTTCATTACACCAAATACAACCCAAGGTTGACGACCCATTTCAGTCATAATCCACCCTACTGTATTACCGATGAATGGAAGAGAAATTGCATACACCATTAATTTTAAATACCACGTTTTTTCAGCTAAACGATCTTTTCTTGATAAGAACCATCCGTAAGCTCCTAGAAGAAGCATGAATGTTCCACTCATTACCATCGCTCTAAAACTCCAAAACATTGTATGCACTGGAGGAATATAATCTCCAGGTCCATATTTTTCTTCATATTGTTTTTGAATTTGATTCATCCCTTCAACTTGACCGCTAAACTTATCATACGATAATAGACTTAGCATATAAGGGATTTGAATTTCAAACGAATTTTCTTTCTTCTCTGTATCAATTTTCGAAAATACTGTAAATGGCGCTGGATCCTCACTTGTATTCCATAGCGCTTCAGCTGCCGCCATCTTCATTGGATGTGTCTTAATTAATTGTTGCGCTTGTGCATGACCGAAGAATAATACAAGCGCCGTTGTAATTGTTCCAACAATGATAGAAATGCGGAAAGATTTTTTAAATACTACAGTTTCTTGTCCCTTTGTAATTTTCCATGCACTTACACCCGCAATAAAGAATGCACCTGTTGCAATTGCTGCTGTAATTGTATGCGGGAATTGTACCCATAGTTGTGGGTTTTGAATAATGGCTAAGAAATCATTCATTTGTGCACGACCATCAGCTGCCATTTCATACCCGACAGGTGACTGCATAAATGCACTTGCAGTTAAAATCCAGAATGCTGATAACATCGTTCCAATTGAAAGGAGCCAAATACACATTAAGTGAATTCGCTTCGGTAATTTATCCTCACCGAATACCCATAAACCTAGGAATGTAGACTCAATGAAAAATGCCAGTAATCCTTCAATTGCAAGCGAGGGACCAAATACATCACCTACAAAACGTGAATACGTTGACCAGTTCATACCAAACTGAAATTCTTGTAAAATACCTGTTACTACACCTACTGCAAAGTTAATAAGGAATAATTGCGTCCAAAACTTTGCCATCTTCTTATATACTTCTTGCCCTTTTACCACATACAACGTTTGCATGATCGCAATAATAAAAGCTAAACCAATTGACAGCGGAACAAAAAAGTAATGGAAAATCGTTGTTGATGCGAACTGTATTCGTGCCAATTCGAGCGTTTCCATACTAAAATCACTTCCTTCATAGTTTTTATAATAAAAGTTAATTGAGCAATCTTATCAAACTCAATTATTAAGAAATACGAAAAGACAAAAACATTTTGTATGTATTGTCGAAAAATATGAAGTTTCAGTTTTTCAAACTATTGTAATGCTATTTTTTACCTTTTCACTATTTCTGTAGTGTTTTATTCGTTAATCGAATTGTATAATATACCTGCATAGTAAATTCAGGTTATTTTTGACGTATTATTGACATCATTTTGTCTGAAATATGTCTTTTGTCATTTTTTTGAATCAGATTTTTTTCATTAGCAAAATGTGTTTTTTCAATATACGGCTTACTTTTATATCTATAAAACAATCGTTTTTTCTTCATACACTTGACTTTCAACCGAAAAAATGTCCTCGAAACTACCCTCGATAAATGCTTATTTTTTGTCAAGAGAAAAATGTATTTTCAAAATTCAAACTCGAAATAATGTTATTCAAAAATAGAAAATAACTTCCCTCTCCCTCGACTAAAAGTTCATTTTTTTGTCATTTTTCCATAACAAATAAAAAAACTGAGAGTCAATTAGACTCCCAGTTTTTTTATTTATTTTGCTGTATGTTTTCTAACGGCTGGTAATATTTCAGTAGCAATTAATTCAATATTTTTCTCAATTTTATCAAATGGTACACCGCCAAAATCAATTTGTGCCATAAAGCGTTGTTGGCCAAACAATTCATATTGGTAAAGCATTTTCTCAATGATTTGTTGTGGGCTACCAATCATTAAAGCATCGCGGTAATCTATTGCATTTGTAAATTGCTGTTTCGGATACCCACCACCGCGCAGTGTAAGCATACCAGCATTAATGTGAGGGTAATATTCACTAAGTGCATCTTGTGAATTTTTTGCCGTATAAAATAAACTCGTTGTCGCAACTGGTAAACTAGCTGGATCAAATCCACTTTGCTGAGCAGCCTCGCGGTAAGCATCTACTGACACTTTAAAGTTAATTGCTGGACCACCAAGTGTTGTTATCATCATTGGCACACCTGCACGTCCTGCTTTAATTGCACTAGCTGGCGGTCCACCAACCGCACGCCAAATTGGCAGGTTATTATTTTTAGCTCTAGGGATAACTGAAGCATGCTCAAGTGGTGCTCTGAACTGCCCATTCCATGTTACATGTTCCTCTTTATTAATTTTTAATAAAAGATCCATCTTCTCTTCAAATAACTCTTCATAATCATTCACATCATAACCAAGTAAACTATATCCTCCAATACGAGATCCACGACCAGCTACGATTTCAGCACGACCATTAGAAATCAAGTCAATGGTAGCGAAATCCTCATATACTCGAACTGGGTCAGATGTACTTAATATCGTTGCGGAACTTGCAATTTTTATATTTTTCGTAGCTTGCGCGACCGCACCTAAAATAACTGTATGAGCTTGCGTTGTAAAATGCGTTTGATGACTTTCGCCTACAGCAAACACATCAAGCCCTGCCTCATCTGCTAACTTAGCTGTTTCAATTAGTTCGTGAATTCTTTTTTCTGGCGTAATTTTCTCCCCATTATGTGGATTTAAAACATGATCGCCAATTGAATATAACCCAAACTCAATTCCTTTTCTTGTATCTATACGGTATTTTTCCATAATTACTCTCCCCTTTAATAATGTAGTATTAGTTTTTCTTCTAAAAACGTTGGTAAGTCAAGTATATCTCCGTATTACCTACCTCATCACTTGATTAGTCAATTGATGAGGTAAAAAAATTACTCTTGCGGTAATTCTTTTTTTTCGCTATGCTTATGAACTTTCGTCATCAGCTCGTATAATATTTTCTGCTCTTCTTCATTTAATACATCATCAAAAAACGAAGATTGAAATGCAAGTTGCTCTGGCAATGCTCTCTCTAAAGCAGCTTCTCCTTGCTCTGTAAGACTAATTGTTTTCGTTTTCCAATCTTGTTTTCGTACAATATATCCTTCTTTTTCAAGACGAGTTAACATTCGAGAAATGCCACCTTGTGTAACAGTTACCTTTTCAGCTAACTCCATTTGTGTGAGTGGTTGATACGTACGTATTTGCAAAAGCACATCAAATTGAGCTGTCGTTAAATCAAAACGTTTTAAAAACTCATTTGACATTTGATTACTTTGGTTCGTAAATCGTATTAAACGTAACCATATTAATGATCCTATCGTATTATCACGCATGTTTCATCACTTCCTAGCGTTCATCTTACTATCACTTTACTACGCAAGTGATAAAAAAGCAAGATAAAATGTAATAAATATAGCGATAGAGTATTGCATAAATAATGATAAGTAAGAATTCATATAAACATGAATTCTTACTTATCATTATTCTTAACTTTTCATTTCATTCATTACTATATTTAAAGCTGCCATAGCTTTTGGCCAACCAACGTAAAAAGCCATATGTGTTATTAATGCAACCAATTCATTCTCCATAACCCCATTTTGTTTAGCTAGCTTCAGATGAAATTGTAATTGTTCTGTATTACCGAGACTGATTAGTGCTGACACAGTACACAAACTTCTTTCTCTTAATGTTAAAGTGGCATCCCGCCACACTTCCTCAAATAATATCTTTTCACTATAATGAGCAAATGCAGGTGACATTTCTCTCATTTTCTTTTTAATATGTACTTCAATAAGTTCATTTTTCATTTTTTTCTCCCTTTATTTTCACCATTTGTGCTATCCCTTGACCAAATGACCAGTTTTCAGCAGCTGTCTCATTTAGTGTAATAAAAATATCCGAAGTTTTAACGTCGGAATATTCCGTAATTTTTAAGGATACCGATTGATACAAATCTTTTTTCTGTTGCACCGTTCTTCCCGGTCCACATGTAATAGAAACATAAATCATATTCTCTGTTCTCTTTTCTCCTCTTTCCAACAAATAATATGGATTATATAAAAATTTGTTTTGTTGGTAAGGTAAGAACATTTGAAAATAATCATTTTCAGGGATGTTAAAATGTTCAATTAATGAAAGATGGATACATTCACCCATTTTTTCCAACTCTTCTTCATTTAATGTGTTTTCAGAATAATAAATCTTCACAAAAGGCATAGACTTTCATTCCTTTTCTTATTTTTAATATACAACAAAATTTCATCGTGAAATGTGTAAAATCTCATATACTGTAACACCCTTATTCACTACAATATCAGGCTTCTCTTCATAAAACTCAAACCTACTATATCCCCATTTATCCGGATTATAAACGATTACATTCCCTAAACACTTTTCGTTGTTTTGTACATCTTCATTCATAGTGCTTAATTGAGTCCCAATCAGTGTTTTACTTTGAGAAATACTTCCTGCATATTCAACAACATATCTACTTTTCTTAAATCCATCACTTAGATTAACCACTAATGGAACACCTATATGTATTTGTTGCCATCCAAAAGATTGTAAAATGTTATCGTAATACCCTTCAAAGATAAATTTATTCATCCCTTCATGACCATTCCAAATATATAAAGGTGCATAGCAGTTATAAAAATTCCCGTCTTTCTCCGTTTCCGTAATTAAATAAGCTTTAAAATTTAGTTCTTGGAAACCATCAGTTTTATAGCCATTATCCTTTACCCTTTTCTTAATAATTTCCATGTCATAATCCTTTGGAAGAATGACCTTATATTGCATTCCAATCATGTTTATCACTCGCTTTCAATCTTATATACATTATGATAACTCGATAAGCGGCTAACGTAAAATAGGTATAAATTATGTTTGGTATCATTTATAATGATAGTGCATAAGGGGCTGAGATACATGGAAATAAATGATCTTATTATATTCAAAACTGTGGCCAGTGAGGGTTCTATTAGTAAAGCTGCTAAAGAGTTAGGATATGTTCAACCGAACGTAACTGAGCGAATCAAAAAATTAGAACAAGAATTAGAAACGCCTTTACTACATAGAGATAACAAAGGTGTTTCCTTGTTACCTGCTGGTGACATTTTATTAGATTACACGAATAAAATATTAACTCTATTAGAAGAAGTAAAAGATGAAATTAAAACGAGTGGTTCTTCTTATATAATAGCGACGTCACAATCTATTTTGACAAATTATTTAAGTAAGCGTATTAAAGTAAATTTCAGAAATTATCAAATATATGTAGAAAGTAGTAGTCATTTGCAAAAATTACTGCAGCAACAAAAAGTTGATATGGTCATAACTTATGAGGATTATCCTGACGCATCGTTTAAAAAAGTGTTCACAACCTCAATTTCTGTAGGCTTATTAAAAGCGAAAGAAAAATGTACCATTGATTATTCAAAAGAAATTTTCTTCGTTAGCAATGACAAAAAGTGCCCTTTTAGGAATAAGACAATACAATTTCTAAAAGAAAACAATCTATCTCAGCGACAACTTCAACAGTTGGATTCTTATTCGCTTATGGAAGAGTTTATTGCTGATGGAAAAGGAATATCTTTTTTACCGATTAAAAATGATACATTAGTAATAATTGAAGATGTTCCCCTTGAGAATTTAGCTGTTCATTTTTTTACGAATCAAACCTTTATAAAGCATATCCCTGATGAACTATTTGATTAATAAAATGACTTTGATTACAAACTTTTTTCAAAATAAAAATCCCTCTTTAACGAATATAAAAGAGGGATTTTTATTTTGTATACAATTGATTTTTCACACGTTTTGCTCCACTTCTGTACTTTTCTCCTTCTTATTCCTTTTAAAACTCTTCAATTTCTTAACCGTCCCAACCAATCCTTTCGGAAAAACGAGTAGCACGATAATATACAATAAACCTAGAATAATCGTCCATCTTTCAAAAATCGGATATTCCGTCGCTAGTTCTGATAAATAATATTTTAGTGATTCAATAATCCCAGACCCAGCAATAGCTCCAATTAATGTTCCCACTCCTCCAATCATTGTCATTAAGAGTGCATTTAGTGTCATTTCAATTGAAAATACAGTCGTATTGACAAAGCGCAATGTAATAACAAATAAACCACCGCTAATCGCAGCTACTACTCCTGCAACAATGCTAGCAATAATTTTATAATGAAGCACTTTATATCCTAGTGCTTCAACACGTTGCTCATTTTGTGAAATTGCTTTTAATACTTTTCCAATAGAAGATTTGGTGAAAAGACGTAAGAGAACAAAAATGATAAGTAAACATATAAGTGTTACATAATAAAACGTAAAACGATCACGGAATACGTCTGGTACACCAAATGTAAAACCATCTCCTCCGTGAGTGAGCCCACGCCATTTTTCAGCAAGGACGAAAAACAACTGTGAAATAGCAAGTGTTAACATCGCATAAAAATGACTTTTCAGCCGTAAAGAAAGTAAACCAATTATATAACTAACGATTGCTGAAATGATAATTGCAGCTACTATTCCAATTAAAAAGTTCGTTATTGATACGCCTTGTCGATCAAATAAAAGCGCTACCCCATATGCTCCTATCCCAAAGAACATACAATGACCGAACGATACAATTCCTGTATACCCAAGCAATACATCAAAACTCATTGCAAAAATAGCAAAGATGAAGATTTGAGTGAACAAAATTAACAGGCTCCGTGAATCATTTACGAACGGAAATACACTTAAACAAATGAGCATACATACTCCGAAGTATACTTTAATTCGGTCCGATGTGTTGTTCACCATTTCACCCCTTTTCACCAACAAGTCCAGTTGGCTTCACTATTAAGAAAAATAGTAACATTAACATATTAATTGCAAGTGATAAATCTGGTATAAAGTACGCTGTAAAAGCACCAGCTAATCCAACAATTAAAGAAGCAATAGCTGAACCTTGTACGCTTCCTAATCCACCGATAATTACTACTATAAAAGCTAAAATTGCATACTGCATGCCCATCTCGGCGAAAATAACGCCCGAATACGGTGCTAATAAGAATCCTCCCAAAGCTGCCATCCCTGCTCCTAATAAAAAGACGAAAGAAAATATCGCTTTTACATTAATACCAAGCGCTTGAACCATTTCTTTATCCATTACACCTGCACGGATCATAAGACCTATCTTCGTCTTTTTGAGTAATAGTAGTAGTGCAATGTAAATAATTATCCCAATCAAAATAACAAATAGACGATATTTAATTAATATAATACCTCCGAATGTAAAACTTCCTTGTAACCATAACGGTAATTTTGCACTAATAGGGTTTGGCCCCCAAAATATTTTAATACACTCACTAAGAACGAGCATTCCTCCAAGCGTAACGAGCAGCTGTCGAACATGATTTCCATATACCGGTCTAATAAGAAACCTTTCTAAAATAAATCCTAGGAACATTCCCATGGCTACTGCTCCAACTAAAGCTAATATATAACTTCCTGTCATATTAAATAACCAAACACCTGTAAATGCTCCCCATGCAAATAAACCACCGTGTGCAAAGTTTAAAACGCTCATTAGACCGAAAATAAGTGAAAGACCTGATGCTAACAAAAAAATGAGCATCCCTGTTGAAATCCCATTTACAAATAAATTGATTAACACATCCATCCTTTTCACCTCGGATTCATGTTAAGAGATTCCTAAATATTTATGACACATTTCCTTATCCTTTTTTAATTCATTCATAAAACCGTTATGAACAATTCGTCCGTTATCCATAATGTAAAAATAATCGCCAATTTGACTAGCCATCATAAAATTTTGCTCAACAAGTAAAACTGTTGTTTTCTCTTTCATCTTCAAAATAGCTACCATTAATTTCTCCACCATTATCGGGGATAGCCCTTTGCTCGGTTCATCAATAAGTAATAATCCATCACTATTAATAAACGCTCTTGAAATAGCCAACATTTGCTTTTGCCCTCCGCTCAAGAGCCCACTTTTCTTATTCCAAAACTGCTTTAAATCCGGAAATAGTTCCAGCATCCACTCTATTTTCCCTTCTACTTCCTCACCTTTTCCCCTAGCAAGAGCGAATGTTTCTTCTACTGTCAAATCATGAAAAATACCTTGATTTTCTGGTACATACCCTATTCCTTTCCTTGAAATTAAATGTGTAGGTAATCCACTTACTTTTGCACTATCATAATAAATTTCACCATCTGCAATGCGGTGAAACCCCATCACTGAACGTAATGTCGTTGTTTTCCCTGCCCCATTTCTACCAAACAGTACAGTAATCGTCCCTTTCTCAACAGCAAGAGATACTCCTTGCAAAATATGAAACTGATCTAAATACGTTTCTATATTATTCACTTGTAATAGTGCCACTATATAATCCCCCTAAATAAGCACTTTGTACACGCTCATCTTTCATAATTTCTTCTGGCAATCCTTCAGCCAATAACTCTCCATGAAATAAAACGATAAGATGATCTGACAAACCTAGTATCATATCCATTTTGTGTTCGATAAGTACAATTGTGCTCTCTGGATGTTTCTTAATATTTTCAATCACTTGTAATATAGCAGGGACCTCTTCAACCGAAATACCTGCCGTCGGCTCATCAAGTAATAACACATCCGTTTTTAAAGCTAATAACATCGCAAGTTCTAGCTTTCTTTTCTCTCCATGTGCCAAATCTTTCGCTAATACGTTCTCTTTCTCGTGAAGTAATACTGTTTTTAAGAAACGTCTCGCCTCTCCAACTTGTTGCTTTAATTTTGCTGAACTCGGGAAAAAACTATAGTAATCTTGTACGAATGATTGAACACTTAAACGGACATTTTCAAGTACCGTTAATTCTGGGAATATGTTTGTAAGCTGAAAAGAGCGACCGATTCCTAAGCGTGTTCGATCTGAAATCGATAGTTTTGTAATATCTTGCCCTTTAAAATACACTTCACCTGTTGTGGGTGAAATCTGTCCACTTAGTAAATTAAATAATGTTGTCTTCCCCGCACCATTTGGCCCGATAATAGAAATGAGCTTTCCTTTTTGGACAGTTAAATTTACATCTTTAATAACATGATGTTCACCAAAAGATACGCTAAGATTTTTCGTCTCTAGCAAATGTGTCACGAAATCCCTCCCTTTAAAGCCGTGAGTATGAAAGAAATATGTATAAAGAGGGTCCCCCTCTTTATACAAAAACAACAGAAAATTCAGTCTATTTATTTTGAACTGGTGGTTCTGTTTCTTTCATCGTTAATTCTCGCTCTAACACTGGCACCGGATAATCAACACCGTCTTGCTTTTTCAATGTGATAGAATACAGTGTCTGCATCGCTTGGTGGTCCTTCTCTCTAAACTTCATCTTTCCTTTCGGTGTATCAAATTCCATTCCTTCCATTTTCTTAATCAAGGTATCTACATCTGTATCACCTTTTGTTTTCTTTAAGGCTTCTACAATAGAAATTGCTGCTGACATTCCTCCCGCTGTAAACAAATCTGGCACTGCACCATTAAAACGTTTTTTATGCTCTTCAACTAGCCAATCATTCACTTTATTTTTTGGAAGTGTGTGATAATATACAGAAAAACCTTGCATACCTACTAATGCATCCATTGTTTTTAATGCTGGTATATCTGGCGCACCTGTAGAAATTTTAATACCTTGCGCTTCCACATTCATATCTTTCAACTGTTTCCAAGGTGAATTTGCCCCTGCCCAAACGATAAATAAATAATCTGGTTTTGAACTAATGATATTTTGAATATTCGCTGTAAAATCTGTTGAATTTGTATCCGCGTATTGCTCATTCACAATGTTCGCACCTAATTTTTTCGCACCCGCTTTAAATGCAGCAATCCCTTCACGACCAAAAGCGTTATCTGGGGCAAATGTCGCAATCTTTACATCTTTTTTCGCAATTGCTGCTGCTCCTGCAATCGCATCTTGTGAGGAACTTCTTCCAGTTCTAAAAATATATTTATTCCAGTTCTTTCCGGTAATACTATCCGCAACTGCCGGTTCTACAACCATAATCTTTTCATATTCCCCGGCCAGTGGTAAAACCGCTAACGTATCACTTGAACTAGACGATCCAACTAAAAAATCAACTTTCTCTTCTTCTAATAACTTCGTAGCTTTTTTAACTGCTACATCCGCTTTCGTTTCTGTATCTTCTACAACAAACTTAATCTTTTTCCCATCTACTTTCCCAGTTCCACCAGTTGCATAATCTAACCCTAATTCAAATCCGTTCACTGTTTGTTTTCCATACGATTCTAGCGGTCCTGTTAAAGAAGCAAGGACTCCTACCTTAATCGTTTTTTCATCCTCTGTACTTGTTTTCTTTCCTGAACAAGCTGCCGTTATTAATAACGAACCTAAAACACAACCAGTAAACATTGTCTTTAGCCACTTACGTTTTTTCATCGACATTGTGATCCTCCCCATACTTTACTTTCTGATAGAATCAAACACGCCAAAATCCCCTGTCCGTAATCATGACTAACTAATTCGATAGATAATGGAAAACTCTTGTAGTACCCTCTACATTCGGCACAAATATATAATCACCTTCCTATGTAATGGAAACGGACATACAATCAATATATATTCTGCAATCCAATTGAAAATACTGTTTCATTTCAGTAATGACCATACAAAAAGACTAACTTATTTTTAAGTTAGTCTTTTCCCCTTAATTAGAGTTAAGTTCTACTTTCTCTAACCCTTCAGCCAATTGTTTCTTATCTAGTCCTTCTCCTATTACTACTAAGTTTGTCGGGAAACCGAAGTCTTGTTCTAATAAAGTTGGTACTCCGAACGAATATTGGAATAGGTGAGGGTATTTATCTCCATGGAATTTCACAAAACCTTTCACTCGATAAATACTATCTGGTAAATTCGAAAGCCATTCATATAATTTGTCTTGTTCAATCGGTTTCGTAAATTGATACGTCATCGTTTGTATATGTAAATGCTGTTTGACATGTAGTGTCTCATGTTCCTCATCATTTGGAAATTCTGCTTCCTCTATATCTTTTAAAGATATATTGCAATACTTTGTCTCATACATTTTCGCATGATCATTTATTGCCTCTACTTCTTCAAATACTGTGTTCTTATCTTCATCTGTTAGTAAATCTGCTTTATTAACAAGAATGTGACTACCAAATTTCAGTTGCTCATGCAATAGCTGTTGTACATTTGCACTTAATATACTTCGGTTTAACCACCTTACTGCATCTAAAACGACTACAATTGATTTTACTTCCAGAAAAGGAGCTAAAATTGGCGAGACACACGCGTCTAACACTTCAATTGGATGCGCAACACCTGTCGTTTCTATATAAATTACATCTGGTCTTTCTTGTTGGTATAACGAATGTAATTGTATTTCAAGCTCTTCTTTTAATGTACAACAAATACATCCTTTAAGAAGTTCTCTTAAAACATTCTCTTTTCCAATAATATCTGTATCTACCGAGTATTCACCAATTTCATTCATTAATACTGCAACTTTTCTATTCTTCTTTTTCTCTGCTAACAATAAATTTTGTAATAATGTTGATTTTCCACTACCTAAAAAACCACCTAATATATGAATCTCCACTTTATTCATTCAACCGACCATCCATTTCTTTACTTCAAATGTATTCAAAGCGTAATAATTACGATTTATATTTATCATTTTATTAAAAGAATGACCATTTGTAAATATAAGAGATTCACTGTTCATTTACTTCATATGCAACTCTTACTCCAGACTCAATTGCCCCTTGCATCCATCCATGTGTTAATGTCGTATGCTCTCCTGCAAAATGTACTTTTCCAGATGGTGGTGTAATATACGGAAATAACTCGAGCTCTTGGCCTGGTTCGAAAGCTGTAAATGCACCGCAAGAATACGGATTTTTACTCCAGCTAAAAGATGTTCCAGTGACAAACTCACTATAGACGATGTCACCGTATATTTCCGCTAAATTTTTTAATGCGTAACGAATACGATCTCTTTGCGGGAGACTATCCCATGTTAACGCCTCATCTGCCCACGTATAACTTGCTATTACGATAGCTGGTCCTGGAGTATGAATGCCATAACTCGGATAGTATGTAAACCGTATCGGTAAATCAGTAATAGATTTACCGCCACACTGTCCCGCTTTCTCCCAAAATCTACTTTTAAACTCTATTGCAATTTTAGTTGCAGCAATATAATTTAATTCACGAATTGCTCTTTTTTTAAAATAAGAGAATAAATAGTATGGCTGAACTTCTACAAATCTTAACGCTGAAAATGGAATTGTAATAATAGCAAAATCACTTGTTATTGTAAATTGCTCTAACGTTTGTTCATGATTTCCTTGTAACATTACTTTATTATCTTCTTGTATGATTTTATCAACCTTATACGGCATTAAAATATGTTCTCTTAATTGTGGTAAGAATGCATTCGATAACTTATCCATTCCACCAGTTACTTCATAATATTTCGTTGTTGAAGTAAAGAAAATCATTTCACGTAATACTTCAATTAAGGACATTCCCATATAAGCTTCCATATCAAGAAGTACCCCAATCATATCTATTGCACCATCTGAATAATACTCCATTAAAAATGAACCAAGCGAATACGTTTTATACTTTTTTTCAACAATAAGCCAGTTTTTATCAGGATCCTTCTTAATATAATTTAGTATTGGTTCTAATACCTCAATCATTAGCTCTTCTGCCGTTTTTCCTCTTTCTTTATCCAAAACCGGATATTCAAGTACACTTGGATCATTTTCAAACACATTCAATCTCGTTTGAATGTTATTCGTATAAATGATATCTGCAAAAGTTTTATTTATAAAAAGGTTTAAAGGTAGTTTAAATTTATGAATATACGCTAAGGTTAACTTATGGGTGTCAGGGATTCTCATCGGTCCCGCATTAAAATATAAACCCACACTAAATGGTTCCCGAATCGTATACACCCTGCCACCTATTCTGTTATTTGCTTCTATAATCGTTACTTCGTGCCCAGCCTCTTTTAATAAAGAACCTGCAACTAATCCAGAAATCCCTGCACCTGCAATCGTAATCCGTTTTGGGTTATTCTTTTTAACAAGCCCTGCATGAATAATATGAAGCATTTCTTCCATTGCTAATGGGTTCCCCATGCCATTTCCCCTTTTACAAAGGATTTTACTGAATTATATTCGGTTCACTGAATTCCTATGTTTTGTTCGCGGATTTGCACGGATACATTTTCAAATACTTGAATATCTTTTATAAAATGTAATAAACTAGATATGACTCTATAGAAGTAAGACGTATTATCTTACATAATAAAATCAATGAAATTGCGAGGAATTTTGAAATGAAAAAAGGTATTAACCGTGTTGTATTAGTAGGAACAGGAGCAGTTGGATGTAGTTATGCTTACTGCATGATTAACCAAGCCGTAGCTGAAGAATTTGTTTTAGTCGATGTAAATGAGGCAAAAGCTGAAGGGGAAGCAATGGATTTAAGTCATGCTGTTCCATTCGCACCAGCTCCAACTAGAGTATGGAAAGGCAGCTACGAAGATTGTAAAGATGCTGACCTTGTAGTTATTACAGCTGGATTACCACAAAAGCCAGGCGAAACACGTTTAGATTTAGTTGAGAAAAACGCTAAAATCTTTAAACAAATCGTTCGCAGTATTATGGATAGCGGATTTGATGGCATCTTCTTAATCGCAACAAACCCTGTAGATATTTTAACTTACGTAACTTGGAAAGAATCTGGTTTACCGAAAGAACGTGTAATCGGTTCTGGTACAACGCTTGATTCTGCTCGTTTCCGCTATATGTTAGGTGAGTACTTCGATATTGGTCCACACAACATTCACGCTTATATTATCGGAGAACACGGCGATACTGAACTTCCTGTTTGGAGTCATGTTTCCGTTGGTATCCAAAAACTACAAACACTGCTTGAAAAAGACAACACGTATAATCAAGAAGATTTAGACAAAATTTTCATAAACGTCCGTGATGCAGCTTACCATATTATTGAGCGTAAAGGCGCAACTTATTATGGTATCGGTATGTCACTTCTACGTGTTACAAAAGCAATTTTAAACGACGAAAATAGTGTATTAACTGTATCAGCTTACTTAGAAGGTCAATATGGTCAAAAAGATGTTTATATCGGGGTGCCTGCTGTTTTAAATCGCGGCGGTGTTCGTGAAATTTTAGAGGTTGAATTAAGTGAAGAAGAAGAATTAAAATTCGATCACTCTGTTCAAGTATTAAAAGAAACAATGGCTCCGGTTCTTTAATTAAGATAAAAAGCAATCCAATTTATTTTGGATTGCTTTTTTATCTTAATTATCCCCTATGACCTTTTAATGATTTTCTATCATTTCTTATTTTTTAGTCGCATCCTCATTATTTATATCAAGTACATCTAATAAAAAGATAAAGATTGGTATCCCGATAATAAGCCCCCATATTCCGAGGAAATGCTCTGAGAAGATGAGAATCATAAATGTATAAAAGATTGGTAAATTTGTTTTTGCAGACATAAACTTCGGATTTAAAAAATAACTTTCAAGAGCGTGGATTACTGTTATGAACACGAGTATGTATACTACGTACATAACTCCGCCTACGTTGTAAGCAATGATACAAAGTGGAAACAAAGAAATAATCACACCTGCAACAGGAATCAACCCTAGTAAGAAAACCATAACAGCTAATACAAGTAGCTGTGGAAATCCTAAAACAATTAATGCAATGACAGTAAGAATACAATTTACAACGGCAATTAAAAACTGAGCTTCAATTACTTTTCCGAACGATCTTGCAAATCTTTCACCAAAATATGCAATTTCCTCATAAAAGATTTTTAACTTACTATCTTTAAACTTAGATGTGAATGTAATAATACGCTCTTTTTCTAATAAGAAAAATAAGCTTAAAATTAGAGATAATAATATTTGTAAACTTACCTTCCCTATATTTGCTATTGATTGATATATAACATCTACACCTTGTTCTATATATTTTGATACTTCCATCCCATTAATTGTCGAAAGTACATATTTAACGATTTCATTATCAGGTGGATTTTGAAAAAATAGTTTAAATTGATAAATTAATTGTGAAATTTGTATCGTCAGCACAGGTAAATATTTATATAACGTTGTGCCTATAAAGGAAACTAGTATTATATACAAACATGCAATAACAATTTTCCGGTTTACTTTCAATTTTCTTGAAATAAAACGTTGAAATCGATCCATTAAAAACGTCAGTATAAACGTAATTAATATTAAATTGATCATACTTTTTAATGCATATAATACAAGCGCTACTATTATTAAAACGAGAAACCGTTGAAACCCTCTACTTCGAAAAAAACTCTTTACTTCATTCATTAAGAATTAACCTCCCCCTTCAATGGATGGAAATTGAATCTATTACATTTTATGAACTTCTATAGACAATCTTTCTTACTAATTGAGAAGAATCCTTTTTTTCTTTTCATATTGTTAGATTCGTTTAACTGGAATCCACCAACATATTTCGGTGGACTCCAGTTATTTTTCATATAATCTTTTTATATACTAGGTGATTTTCTATTTTTAGACTGCTGTTCATACGCATATCCCATATTGAAAAGCTCTCTTTCACCAAACTGTTTCCCTACAAACACTACACCGATTGGTTCTCCATTTTTATCATATCCAGCAGGAACCGCTAATTCCGGATAACCAGCTACAGCTGATAGAAGAACTTCATCGTTATTAATCATAACTAGAGCATCCAAACCTTTTTCTACTAAATACCTATCTAGCTCTTTTTTTGCATTTGCTTGACTCGTTTGTACTACGTTTTCGAACTCTTCTTTCGTTATAGCAGATTTTTCAGACCCCTCAATTAATGTTTGTCCGTATTTTATTCGTCTTTTACTATCCTTTTTATTAAACGCTATAATCTCTTCTAACGATTTTACCGGTATATTTTTTTGCTGCGAAAAATAGTCGTTTACATTATGCTTGAACTCATATTCTAATGTTTGCAAATTATCTACACCCTCAGCACTTAACTGGATATTATCAGCTAATATCGCACCTGCCTCTTGAAGGTCTTTTCTAATTTTTTCTGCTACTGTTTTTCTATTTTCATCTTGTTGGTCTACAGAAAAAAGAAGCCCTATCTTTTTCCCTTTTAATCCATCTATTGATAAATCCTTTGTATAATCAATTCTTTCTTTATCTTTCATTTTTTCTGTCATAACATCTTTTTCGTCATAACCTATCATTGCATTAAATAACGTTGCTGCATCTTTTACTGTTCTTGCCATAGGTCCTGCTGTATCAAGAGTTTCAGCTAATGGAATAATTCCTGTTCTACTTACCATACCTAAAGATGGACGTAACCCAACTACTGATTGCTGCGCCGCTGGTGCAACAATCGATCCCGTCGTTTCTGTTCCAATTGCAAGCGGCGCAAAATCTGCCGCAACTACTGTAGCAGATCCTGAACTTGATCCTGAGTATCGAATGTAATCGGACCGTACGGGTTTAAATTTTGTCCTTTCTTCCCGCTATACCCGCTTCCTCATATGTCAATAAGGATAAAAATATTATTCTTCAAATCTATATACGATGTTTATCACACCATCTTGACTTACTTCTATTCTTGTAATCAATTTTTTAAAAGTTGAATACAGGTCTTCGGACTTCTCCAGCAATTCGAATGCTTCTTTCACTTTCTGCTGCTCAACTACTAAGGTCTTAACATCATCTAATTTTAATATTTCTAACTCTTTTTCTTTTATAATTTTTTCAAAATTTTTATCTCGTTTAGTAAAGGTTTCTTTATCAATCGGTCCACCGTCTAAATACAAATCTAATAAGCGTTCCCTTTTTATCTCTAGTTCTTTCTTTTCTTTTCTTAATTTCTTCTGCTTTTCTTGATGTTTATCTGTGTCATTTAAGTTAAATACCTTTTCCAAGTCATTTTCTTTTTCTTTTAATTTTTGTAGTACAAACAAGCGTAAATCACTATACTGTAGTCCAGAGTGTTTGACACATCCACGCGCCCCCATTCTCTTATACCTACCGCATATTAAATAACAATAATAACGTGTCTCCCCTTCTTTATTTTTATACATTCTTTGTTGTAAGGCTAACGGTGTCCTACAATGAGCACAACAGGCTAGCCCTCTTAATTCGTTTTTTATTGCTACACGACGTTTTGTTTTTTTATCTGTTTTTGAATTATTTACTCTATCCCATAGATCCCGCGTAATTATAGCCGGATGATGATTTTCAAATACTACCCATTTTTCTTTAGGATTTATAATCATCTTTTTTCTTCCATCTACTTTTACTTCTGCATACTTCTGCATTATATAATCACCTTTATATGCAGCATTTGTAATTATCGCTCGTATACTTGGATAGGCCCACAACTTTCCAGTTCTTGATGGTACCCCATGCCCATCAACTTAAGAATCTAGACTACCCCCAAGTGTAAAAAAACGTT